>CAZKWD010000059.1:1572-9313 GCA_964556175.1 uncultured Rikenellaceae bacterium | reverse complement strand
AAGATAAAATCATAAAATAAGTACCGAAAAATACAACTTTTTTTTATAATGTGTGATCAAAGTGTAAAACTCACGGGGTATATTGCTGCTTTTATTTTTTAATCATGCGGAATTGCAATGAACTTAATTTATATAGTATCTTAGCAATGAGAAACATTTAATTATATTGTTTCATATGCTAAACAAAGTTTCGTAATAATTGTCTTATATAAATATAATTTCTTTTAGAATGAAAATACTCTGCTATGATTGTTTTTCAGGTATAAGTGGCGACATGAATCTTGGTGCAATGATAGACCTTGGCATAAAGAAATCCTTCCTGGTCAGGGAGCTTAACAAACTTAATCTGAAAGGCTGGAAGCTGGTTGCGGAAAAGGACCAGAGACACGGTATTAATGGAACAAAAGTAACTGTAATACAGACAGAACCCGAAAAATCACACAGGCATCTTACTGACATTGAAAAGATCATAAATAACTCAGGATTGGACAATAAAATAAAAGCGCTGAGCAAAAAAATATTTATGAAACTGGCTGTTGCAGAGGCCACGGTTCATAAAATTCCCCTCGAAAAAGTCCATTTTCATGAAGTCGGAGCTCTGGATTCAATCATTGATATTGTGGGTGCTGCGATATGTTATGATTCTCTTCATGTTGATGCGGTAATGGTTTCCACTGTTGAGCTTGGCAGCGGTTTTGTAAAATGCAGTCATGGAAGATTGCCCGTTCCGGCACCGGCGACTTCCGAAATATTGAAAGGAATACCTGTCAGAAAAGGAGGAGTAGATTTTGAGGCAACAACTCCAACGGGAGCTGCAATTTTAGGAACTCTTGGAACATATTTTAATAGCCAGCCTTCATTTACAATACAAAAAACAGGATATGGTATCGGTCAAAAGGATCACCCTGATGTTCCCAATATGCTCAGGGTATTTCTCGCGGAAACAAATGACAATCAACCGGGACATGACGCTCTCCTGTTAGAGTGCAATATTGATGATATGAATCCTGAATTCTTTGAACATATATCAGAAAAGCTATTTAATGCAGGGGCTGCTGATGTCTTTATTACAAATATTATCATGAAGAAAGGACGGCCCGGGAATATGCTGAATATCATTTGTGAGAAAGGATTTGAAGATTCTTTAAAAGAGATCATTTTCGGGGAATCAACAACTACAGGAATCAGGAGCTTCCCTTTCAGAAAGGATACTCTTGTAAGAAAATTCATTAAAACAAGGACGATTTATGGTGACGTGACCATCAAACACTCATTTTATAAGGGAAATGAAGTATCCTGTAAACCGGAATTTAACGAATGTATGAAAATAGCAACAGAAAATGGGACTCCGGTAAAAAAAGTGTACAATGATATCATGGCACAACTTGTTAATAGTCAACAGGCTGCAGGTGACAGACATAAGGCAAAAGGAGAAAGGAAAAAGAAGTAAGTATGATGCAGGATAAATCAAAAAAACTTGATTCAATATTAAAAGATTTAGGGTCATTTATTATCGCTTTTTCAGGCGGGGTCGACAGTTCATTCCTGGCACACAGGGCAAAAGCACTGAACTCATTAAAGATGATGGCTGTTACAATTCAGACACCATATATTCCTGCCAGGGAGATCAGTGATGCGGTTAAATTCATGAATACGCATGGAATTGACCATCAAATAATTGACCTGGAATTCCCTGAGAACATGAGGCACAATCCCACAGAAAGGTGTTATATATGCAAAAAAATCCTTTTCACTGAAGTCGCAAATTATGCCAGGAGAAATGGATTTAAATTTGTTGCTGACGGAACGAACGCAGATGATTCGGTGGATTTCAGACCGGGCCTCAGGGCAATTAACGAGTTGAATGTCAGAAGTCCCCTTGCAGAAGCAGGGCTTACAAAAATTGATATAAGGGAACTGGCAAAGAAAGCAGGATTGCCAATATGGGATAAACCTGCCATGGCTTGCATGCTGACACGCATACCGTATAATACAAGCGTTACAGACGAGATGCTTCAAATGATTGAAAAAGCTGAGAATCTCCTCTTTGAGAAAGGATACCCGGGAGCACGGGTAAGAGTGCATGGCGATGTAGCAAGAATCGAGTGTCTTCCGGGATATGTTGACAGGATCTTAAATGATCCGCGCAAAGAATATATTATAAGTGATCTGAAAAAAATAGGATTCAGATACATATCTTTGGACCTTGAAGGTTACAGAACCGGCAGCATGGATCCTGAAAAAGAAAAATTATGACGGGAAGAGAACTGGAAAAATTGCTTAAAGAGGTAAGTGAAGGAAAAATAAGCACTGAAGAAGCTCTTGAGAAGCTGAAGAATTTCCCGTATACTGATCTGGGATTTGCAAGAATTGACCATCATCGTGAAATAAGAACAGGGTATCCTGAAATAATCTACTGTTCCGGTAAGACAAGCGGACAGGTAATGGAAATATTCAGGGTAATGGCCCAAAAAGAGAATAACGTAATAGGAACAAGGGCAAGCCGGGAGATGTATGATGCAATAAAAGCCCGGCTTCCCGAAACAGTATATTTCGACAAAGCAAGGATCATTTCATATCAGAAAAAGAAGCCCGATTGTCCTGAAAGCAATATTGCTGTCATCACAGCAGGAACATCCGATATCCCGGTTGGAGAGGAAGCAGCCGTTACTGCCGAACTGCTTGGCAATAAAGTAATAAGGATCTACGATGTTGGTGTTGCAGGCATTCACAGGCTTGTTGATAAACTGCCGGAAATAAGGAGCTGCAGTGTTATAATTGTTATTGCCGGAATGGAAGGAGCCCTGGCCAGTGTGGTTGGAGGGCTTGTCGATAAACCTGTAATTGCAGTACCGACAAGTGTAGGCTATGGAGCCAGTTTCGAGGGACTGTCAGCACTGCTTGCCATGCTGACAAGCTGTTCTGCCGGAGTAACCGTTGTAAATATCGATAACGGCTTTGGTGCAGGCTTCTCAGCAAGCATGATCAACAGGATGAACTATGACAGGTAAAATATTACTCTCTACTGCTTACCTGCCGCCAATAGAATACTTTTCATATATAAAAAAAGCTGAAACGGTATTCATTGAAAGAGAAGAAAATTATCTTAAGCAATCATACCGTAACCGCTGCTATATTCTTTCTGCTGTCGGGCCGCAGCTTCTGACCGTGCCGGTTTATAAGGGAAGCTTGCATAAAACTCCTGTTAAAGAAATAAGGATCGATTATTCAAAAAGATGGCAGCAGATACACTTGAGAGCTTTGTCAGCATCATATGAATCTTCCCCATATTTCATTTACTATTATGAGATCATTGAAAAGATAATCCTATCCGATTATGAATTTCTGCTTGATCTTAACATGGATCTCCTGAAGGCGATTCTAAAAATGATGAAAATCGAAATATCCCTTCTATACACATCTGATTTTCAGCCTATTGGCATTTCGGACAACGATCTCAGGTATAAAATAAATCCGAAGAAAAAATCATACTACCAAGCAAAAAAATATATGCAGGTTTTCGATTATGGTGCAGGTTTTGTAGCCGGTCTGAGCATTATGGATCTGGTATTTAACATGGGTCCTGAAGCTTATAAATACCTCTAAAAAAAGGCCACCCCTTGCAGAGCAGCCCTCTTTAAAGGAAGTCAAACAAAGTATCAGTAACCAAATTTATAACCAAATGTAACTGTATACATGTTCCTGGTTATGCTCATATCTGATATTAGTGATTCTACGCTTGAACTGTAAAGAACATATTGCTGAGGATTCATGATGGTGCTGAATCCAAAGTCGACATAAACATTCTGTTCCCTGAATCCTGCTCCGAATGAAAAAGAGTTATAGTCAAGGTCTCTGTTGAGTTCTTCATCTGCCCAAACCTTTCCGTAATAACTATATCCTCCCCTCAGGTATAATCTGTTTAGTCTTACTTCAGCCCCCAGACGCAGATTATTGGTTGCTCTCAATGTACTTTTGATTGTTGCATTCTTTTCGCTGTAGTTATAATCATCACCAGTATCGGAGAATCTGGCAGTACTGTAGTCAATGAATTCATAATCAACACTTATCAGGGCGAGTTTCTTAAGTTGAACTGCAGCCCCAACCATTACCTTGAAAGGTGTTGTAAGAGCGTAGCTGTATCTTAATGGTTCAGTGGAAGAGCTATATTGGCCCCCATCGGAGAAATTCGAAGTTATATTGTCATATACGTATACGTTTATCTTATACAGTGTTGGTGAGTGGAAAGCGAAACCCAGTCTGAGTATTTCAATGGGCTTGTAGATAGCTCCTATTTTCAGTCCATAGCCTGTACCTTCATTACTGTAATAAAACGTATAATCGAAGTTTTCGAATTGTGACGGCAGTATTGCATCAGTAGTCTCAAAATGTTCATACTGGCTGGCATAGTTAAGGCGACTGATTCCGATTGTTGCTCCTACATAAAGTTTGTTCGAGAGATTAATCCCTGCAGAAAGTGCATGTTCTCCGGTATATCCTTCATATGTAACAAGCCTTCTGATATTTTGTCCGTATACTGAAAGAGGGTTATCACCATAATTGGAGTACACTGTTCCGTAACTGGTATTTGAACCGGGAAGTGAATCTATTATCCATGTATCCCATGCAAGAAAAGCCTCATCTGTAAGGTTTTCTTTTAATACTCCCTCTGCCATATCTGTCCAGTAATCTGCCAGTGAGCTGTTATTACTGATACCATCGATGATAATGCTCTGGTTAAGATTACTGGTTTTATTGAAAGAGTAGCCTATATTCAGGGAGACAAGTCCCGATTCGGAATTGTTGTCAATTATATTTGCAACTATTCCTGCCTGGGCCAGGTTAAAATTATAGATGTAATCTGATGAATTTGCACTATTCAGTCCTGCTGTCGTTTTTATCTGGAACAGTTGTGGTGTAATGCTTATCTCTGATGAGCGGAAAACACCAAGTCCGGCAGGATTCTGGCTTAATGAGGAAATGTCTCCGCCAAGGGCAGTAAATGCACCTCCCATCGACATGAATCTTGCTGTTCCTGTATAAAACTGTTGTGAATATCTTAATGCATCATCGACATTCTGGGCAATACTCGCTGAGAGCGTTGCGACCATAATAACAAATATCAAACTTAATTTCTTCATAATTGCCAGTTTTTACTTAAAACAATCCCACCACTCCATTAACAGAATGAACTAATTTACAGGCTTGATTTTCTTGTACTTTTATCTCCTTCCTCCTGAAGAACCCGAAGATGATCTGCTGCCAGAAGAAGATGAACTGGATGAGGAGCCTGATGAGTAACTGCCTCCTGATCCGGAACTTGAAGATCTGCTGCTATACGATCCTGATGAGGAGCTTCTTGAACCTGAAGAGGAGTATGATCCTGATGAGGAGCTTCTCCTTGCAGGAACCGAATAGCTGCTTTTTGAACTTGAACTGTTATACGACGACCTGCTTTGTCCGGCTGAAACTGATGAACTGGTGTTTGATGTACTCCTGTTTGTACCTGAGTAAGATGAACCAGATGACCTCTCTGTACTTACCCTGCTGTTGTTATATGAGGGTCTGGTACTCATACGGGGATTATTGTAGCTCGGCGTATAGCTTCTGTTAACTGAATTATATGCAGGTCTTGTAACCGTTGTTGTTCTTGTTGTAGAGCTCCTGTTTGAGGGTGTATTTGCACTTTTGGTAAGATCTTCTCCCGTCCTGGAATCTGCAGCATTAAGCATCTGACGGTTACCGGAAGCTGTAGATACAGCTCTCCTTGAATCAGTAGTAACAGGAGTTGTGACACCAGATGATCGTCTTGCAGCATCGGTGGTTGTTCCTTTTGACAGGTAACTATCGCCACGTCTGGAGGATGCAGCGGAAGGCAAATTGCTGTTCCACCTCGTAGAGTAGACACTTTGCATTTCTCTTCTTCCATAATCCGCATTATTCTTTGAATCTCTGTTATAAGAGGCATTTGAATAATAACCCCAGTTACTGAAATAAGGGTTGTAGAAACCTCCATAATAACTTCCGTAGTAGTTTCTGGGATAATATCCTCCATAGTATCCGTAATCGTAATAGTAGGGATCATAAAAGAATGGATCGGAGTAGTATGGAGAGCCGTAACCGAAACTCATTGAGGGGAATCCCCAGCTATAATTGTAATAGAAAGGATCTCTCCAGTAGGGGTAGAAATAATTACCATGGAACCTTCTTAATCTTCCTGAGTAAGAGTAATTATCATAGTATCCGTAATCTCTGCTGCCGTAATAATCGTTCATTACCGCCTCTTCATTACCGACTGCATCAGAATACTCGTTTGATACCAGTGTATCAGCGGAATAGATGTTGTCGTAATAATAATCATCGGCCCGCAGATCACTTTCAACGATCTGGTTTGTTACAGGAGATTTAACCCTGGTTACCGGCCTGTCGGAAGGCAGATAGTAGAGATCGTCATACTCTAAGCCTGAGTAGAGTCCTGATGAACAGGAACCCAGTACCAGGATTACCAGAATTGATATGTAATTTACTGCTTTCATTTTTGATTCCCTCTCTTGGTTTTATTCCTTATTATATATGTGCAAATATTGTACCAAATTGCCACATAAAATTATCAAGATTTACCAAATATAGCAAATTATAACTCCATGCTCATTTTATAGGGTTATTAAATATAATACATTTTTCAACCGATTTCTCTATAAAAACAAAGAGGGCATGCTTTTGCATGCCTCATTTTAAATTTAGTATTACTGGTTATTACCTTCTGTTTCTACTCGAGGAAGATTTTGATGATGAACCTGATGAACTGGATTTTGAGCTGGAGGAAGAGCTTCTGACGCTTGATCCGGATCTTCCCTTACTGGATGATGAGCTTCCCCGTGATACTGTTGCCCTGCTACCGGAAGATGCTGAGCTTCTTGAAGGGGCGCTTATAGTCCGTCCGGAACTTGCACTGCTCCGCGAAACAGTTCCCGTGTTCTTTACCGGTGCTGAAGTTGTACTTCTGGTTACCTGGGTCCATGTCGGCGCGCTGCTCACAGCATTACTCCGGGTTCTTGTTGTTTGAGTGTTGTTAACCCTTACAGGGCTTTTCGTCTGGCTCCTGACAGGTGTGGTTTGCTCAACTCTTCTGTTTGCAGGAACTGTAACAGGTGCTACCCTCTCCTTATTGCCGGTCGTGTTACCTTTATTATCGAAGTTACCACTGTTGCCGTCATCCTGGCTGTGCCTGTTATTCCCTCTATTACCACTGTTGTTGTTATTGTCATCAAAATTACCGCTGTTACCGTCAAGCCGGCTGTTATTATTGTTTCCGTTATTGGAATTGTCGTTATTGCCTCTGTTTCCGTTGTTTCCGTTGTTTCCGTTGTTGTTATTGTTGTTGTCAATTCTGTTTCGTGATCCGTCTGCAGAATTTCCGGTGCGTCTTGAAACATCTCCTGATTTTGATCTGTTATTATTATATTCCCCGGATCTGTACCGTTCAGGAAAATCTCTTGATGAATACCTGGCCGCATAATTGTTTTGGTAGTAATTATTGTACCAGCGGTTATGTCCGTAATACCAGCTGTTATGCCCGTACCATCCCCGGTAGTAATTTCTCCATCGGGGTCCGATGTTTATATTTACTATAACCGGCGAGTACCAGCTGTAGTAAAAAGGATCGTAACCCAAGTACCAGTTACTCCCGTAGTAAGGATCATACCATCCGTAACTGTATCCTAATCCAAAACCGAAACCA
>CAZKWD010000059.1:0-1472 GCA_964556175.1 uncultured Rikenellaceae bacterium | reverse complement strand
CCCGTAGTAAGGATCATACCATCCGTAACTGTATCCTAATCCAAAACCGAAACCACCACCGCCATAGATGCTAACGCCCCATGAATATGGCTGGTAATTATACCAGTATGTTTCAGTGAACATAGGAGAATAATAGTCAAAAGCGGCATATGACCTGTGAAATCTGTTTATACGTGATGCGAAGTAATAATCATAATCATCATAATAGTAATTATTGATTACAACTCCGGCGTTATCATTTCTGAAGCCATTATTATCAGCAAACTGAGCTGCCATCGGTGAACCCGCGAGCAGCAGGGCTGAAATTATTCCGATGTAAAATTTTGCTTTCATGTTGAACCTCCTGTTTTTTTTAATGATAACTAAAGTTTTTATCTATTTTTACGCTTTCTTTTCTATTCAAATATAATAAATCAAATAGTGTACCAAAACTATGGCGAAGTTTCTTACAAACAGGGATGAAAATTATGCGCAGTGGTATAATGACCTGGTAATCAAGGCAGAGCTTGCTGAGAATTCAGCAGTGAGAGGATGTATGGTTATCAAGCCGTATGGCTATGCGATATGGGAAAAAATACAGTCGGAACTTGACAGGATGTTTAAAGCAACAGGGCATGTCAATGCCTATTTCCCTCTTTTCATACCAAAATCATTTTTCAGCAGAGAGGCAAAACATGTTGAGGGATTTGCAAAAGAATGCGCCATAGTGACTCATTACCGGCTTAAGAATGACGGGAAGGGCAAAGGTGTAATTGTTGACCCTGAAGCAAAACTTGAAGAGGAGTTGATAATAAGGCCCACCTCGGAGACAATCATTTGGAACTCGTACAGGAACTGGATACACTCCTACAGGGATCTGCCTTTACTTATCAATCAGTGGGCTAATGTTGTAAGATGGGAAATGAGGACCAGGCTTTTTCTCAGGACTACAGAGTTTCTCTGGCAGGAGGGGCATACTGCCCATGCAACGCGAGAAGAGGCTATTGAAGAGACCGAAAAAATGATCAATGTCTATTCCGATTTTGCTGAAAACTTCATGGCACTCCCGGTTATTAAGGGTTACAAGTCTGAAAATGAACGTTTTGCCGGAGCCCTGGATACTTATGCCATTGAGGCTTTGATGCAGGACGGGAAAGCCCTCCAGGCAGGGACCAGCCACTTCCTGGGACAAAATTTTGCCAAAGCTTTTGATGTTCAGTTCACTGATAAAAACGGAAAACTTGATTATGTATGGGCGACTTCCTGGGGTTTATCAACACGTATGATTGGAGCGCTTGTTATGGCACATGCCGATAATCACGGACTGGTGCTTCCACCCCGCCTGGCACCTGTCCAGGTGGCCATTATACCCGTTTTTAAGAATACCGAACAGTTGAGTCGTATCTCCGAAACAGTATATAAAATATGCGATGAGCTGCTGGCCAAGGGTATATCAGTAAAATATGACGACCGCGACAATAACACTCCCGGCT
>CAZKWD010000058.1:2569-9365 GCA_964556175.1 uncultured Rikenellaceae bacterium | reverse complement strand
GATCAGCATTTTGCTATTATTGAATTCCTTCGCAACAGACACAACAACGGTGAAGCTTTATCAATAAGGAGCATCAATCATTCGGGTGTGTTAGATGTCAAAACATTTTATCAGCTGTTTCCGGGAGCACCTTTAAAAAAAGCTACTAAGATTGCCGGAATACCAAAACCGGCCAGTTGCGTGTAACCTTTTAAAAATTGAAAAATGGAACAAAAAAATCCTATTAAAAAAGTTAACATAATATGCGCTAAAGGAGCCATTGAAGATGTATATGCAACTCTTGTGATGGGCAATGGTGCTGTAATGGAAGGTATTGAAACCAATATATTCTTTACCTTTTTTGGTCTTGATGCAATTATAAAGAAAAGGATGGACAAGCTGCATACCGGTGTTGTAGGCAATCCTGCACTAAGGCTGCCTGGCGGTATGAGAATGCCAACCCTGTTAGGAGTGGTTCCCGGCATGGAGGCTTTCACATCGTGGATGATGAAAGGGCAGATGGAAAAACTTGATATTCCACCTGTCAGTGAATTTCTTGATCTTATAACCGCCGGCGGCGGGAAAATATATGCATGCAAGCTTGCCATGGATATGTTTAAATTTAAGGAAGAAGACCTCAGTGAACATGTGAGCGGAATCCTTACCGTTGGTGAGTTTTATGAACACGCTGGAGGAGAAGGTTCCCATATCATATTCACTTAAAGAGAACAATCACGTCTGAGGTATTTTATTCGTTTTTAATCCTTATTTTTACCACAAACAAGGATTACTAAACGTTATATGTCCGACCTTGAAAAATACTTCAGCACCTTTCGCAGAAATATTGTTGGTATTAATGCAGTAATAGAGACTCCCTGCGGGAAGAAAAAGCTCGTATATGCCGACTGGATTGCCAGCGGCAGATTGTATAAGCCGATAGAAGAGAAATTAGTTAAAGAGGTAGGGCCTCTTGTTGGTAATACCCATTCGGAGTCATCATCCACGGGCATTGCAATGACCTCTGCATACCACAGTGCACAGAAGATAGTTAAACGTCATGTTAACGCCGACGATGACGATTTGTTGATCTTCACAGGTACCGGGATGACATCAGCTGTTGCAAAGCTTCAGCGAATACTTGGCCTAAAGGTCCCGGAAAGGGCCCTCAAATATTGTGCGTTAACTCCAGGTAAATTTAATTCATGCAAGGATATTCCCAATAAAAATAAACCTGTTGTATTCATTACTCACACTGAACATCACTCAAACCATACATCATGGTTTGAAACACTGGCCGATGTCGTGATGCTAGAACCATCTGATAATCTCACAGTCGATCCTGATGTACTGCGCAGAGAAATAATAAAATACAAAGACCGGCCACTGCTGATAGGCTCATTCTCGGCATGTTCAAATGTAACAGGATATTTTCCGCCTTATTACGAACTTGCACAGATAATGCATGAACATAATGGGTTCTGTTTCGTTGATTTTGCAGCATCAGCTCCTTATGTGGAAATTGACATGCATCCGCCCGACAAGACACAACAGCTCGATGCTATCTTTTTCTCACCTCATAAATTCCTTGGAGGACCCGGCAGTGCCGGTGTTCTTGTCTTCAGTAAGAAACTATACAAAAATGAGATACCCGATGCTCCCGGCGGAGGCACCGTAAAATGGACCAACAGGTGGGGAGGACACAGTTATATCAGCGACATTGAGGTAAAAGAAGATGGCGGTACTCCCGGATTCCTGCAGGGTATTAAGGCTGGATTGGCTGTCATCCTTAAGGAACAGATGGGGACAAAAATGATTAATGAAAGGGAAAAGGAGCTCGTTAATCTGGCATTCAGTGAATTAGAAAAAATTAAGGGACTTCATATCCTTGCAGGCAATATCATTGACAGGCTTGGTATATTCTCCTTTTATGTCGACAATATTCACCATAACCTCTTTACAAAACTGTTAAACGACAGGTATGGGATACAGATGAGAGGAGGCTGCTCCTGTGCCGGCACTTACGGCCATTTCCTGCTAAATGTCGATTTCAACCTGTCAAAGGAGATCACCGACAGAATCGAGGCCGGCGACCTCTCCCTGAAACCAGGCTGGATAAGATTATCCCTGCATCCTACCATGACAAATGATGAACTGTTGTTTATTATTAATGCAATAGAAAATACAATCAGAAATGCATCAGAATGGGGTAAGGACTACCGATATGATAATCATACAAATGAATTTTATCATAAGACCTTCCCCGTCCATGATTATTCTCAATGGTTCAATTCTGACCTGTAATAATTATCCCGGTTGAATAAACGGGATAATAGTCATATCATAAGTATTCTGAATCCCAGCAAATTAATAAGGTTCTTTCCCGGACTGAAGGTTTTGTATGCTACCGGCCATACCCTGGAAAGATATTTGTCCTGTTCCTCTCTTATTGTAAGTATCAGTTCATCAAGAGCAGGCGATTTTCGTTTACCTGAATATTTATACCCCAGAGTTACAACAAGCTGTACAAGATCATTATACTTGCCCAGATTCTGGGTAAGTGAATCCAGCTTTTTTTCCAGTGTTTTAACGGTAGTCGGATTCAGCGATCTGAAGAAACAGAGCTGGTAGAGGAAGTCCTTGCTTTTCTTTCTGAATTCATGAAGGTTCTCAGGTTTTGTATAATTCCTGCTGGTCAGGTATTTATCAACTACAATATTATACGATTTATCCAGCTGTTCAAGAAGCTGTTTCGGGTCAAGATTATCCATACTCTGGAACCGTATCCTGTATCCTGTTTTAATAAGAAGATCTTCAATTTTTTTAAGGTTATTTTCAATATCGCCTGGTGGTTGTGAAACAGTCTCCGGTTTTTTCATCAGACTCTCCAGCTTCTCATTGTCCTTCAACAACAAGAACAACTGTGATCTCTTCTTCTTAAGTAATTTCAATGTTTTTCTATGGACAGAATCTTCACGCCATGAACACATCAGTCGGCCTACTTCCCTGTAAGCAGCATATTCCCTCTCAAATGTTTCTTTATCTATCTGGCTGCTTATCAGCTTCATCACAGCTCTTGATTTCTTCATGAGTACCCTGATATCGTGAACAGCCTCTTCGTCAGGGACAGGTGACCTCCTCAGCAGTGACTGTGCCTCCCTGATATATCCGGCAAGAACCGGTTTTATCTCCTTAAGTTTCACATAATCAGGTTCAATCATAAGATTATGACATTTTTATACAGCAACGACTAAAGTTAAGTAAATTAAATTATACAGGCAAAATCCCTTATAATAGCCGTGAAAAAGCTAAATTTGCTTATAACACAATTTATCTGTCAGCGATGGGTAAAAAAACAAATTGCCCCCTTGTAATACAGGCACAAAAAATGGGAACCAGCTTTGGTGTATAACATATAGAGTTAGTTATCTTAACCTTCTATAATGAAAAAGCTAATCTTTGTCCGGCATGGAAGAGCAGAAGATCAGTCTACAGTGTTCTCCGACTTCGAAAGGTCATTGACGACAAAAGGGAAGGGAATCTCGAAAGTGATGGCTCAGCGCTTTAGGGAAAAAGAACCGGATCCGGGTTTGTTTGTAACGAGTCCGGCCTTCAGAGCCCTTGAAACAGCATTTATCTTCGCAACAGAGTTCGGAATAAAACACGATAACATCATAATTGACAGCAACCTCTATTTCAGGGTAAGCATAAAATCGTTACTGGAGATGCTCAAAAAGATTGATGATGATATTGATATAATAACTCTTTTCGGACATAATCCATCATTCACGGAAATACCAGACCGATTATCAAAAGGAGGTTGCGAGTTTCTGACAAAAACCAACATAGTGTGTATCTCCTTTAAAACAATAAAATGGGCGGACATAAAGCCCGACAGCGGCAGAATAGAATATTTTCTTAAACCTGTAAAACAGTCATGAATAAATCATATATACCTAAAGAAATCAGCTGGTTATCCTTCAATGAAAGGGTTCTTCAGGAAGCCGAAAATAAAGAGGTGCCTCTTGCCGAGAGTTTTAAATTCCTTGGTATTTACTCAAATAATCTTGATGAATTTTTCAGGGTGAGGGTTGCAACGTTAAAAAGACTTTCACAGTTTGGAGCAAAATCCAGGGACATTCTCGGTTACGACCCTAAAACGACCCTAAAAAAACTTCATGAGATTGTACTTGCTCAAAATTCGAAATTTGAAAAGATCTATTCTTCTCTTATTGAGGAGCTCGATAAATATAAAATACACATTATTAACGAGAAACAGTTAAACGATGCTCAGGCAGAATTCGTAAGGGAATATTTCATTAACGAAGTAAGGTCCAGGTTGATGCCATTTCTTATAGATAATAAAACAGATCTTCCAAACCTTACTGACGATGCTATTTTCCTGGCAATAATTTTAAAGAACAAAAAGACTAACAAAAAAAGATATGCTATCCTTGAGATACCTACCGCAGTAATTCCCCGTTTTATTGTCCTTCCCGAAATAGGAGATGATAAGTATATAATATTCCTGGACGATATAATCAGGTATGGTCTTAAAGATATCTTTTTCATATTCGATTTTGATGAGTTTTCTGCATATACAATTAAAATAACCAAAGATGCAGAGCTCGAAATAGCTGACGATATCTCCGAAAGTTATATAGAAAAGCTCTCAAGAAGTCTTACTCAGCGAAAACGGGGTACAACTGTCAGATTTATTTATGACCGCAATATGCCCGACGATCTACTTAAAATACTTAAAAAGAAGCTGAATTTCGGGCCTGATGATGTTGTAATTCCTGCCAACAGGTATCATAACTTCAAGGATTTCATGAGGTTTCCCAAACTTGGGAAAAAGAAATTCTATTTTGAACCCCTGATCCCAATACCCCATTCCGATATACAACCCGGGAAGAGTATTTTATCTGCTATTAAAAAGAAAGATATTATGCTTTTCTTTCCCTACCACCCCTTTGATCATCTGATTGATCTGCTTAGGGAAGCTTCTATTGATCCCAGTGTCACATCCATACAAATTACTCTTTACAGGCTCGCCCGCAACTCAAGTGTTATAAATGCACTGCTGAATGCTGCAAGGAACGGGAAAAGTGTTACAACAGTTGTGGAGCTGCAGGCAAGGTTTGATGAGGAAGCAAATATCCTGTGGGGCAATAAGCTTATGGAAGAGGGAGTAAAAGTTATTTATGGTGTGCCGGGTCTGAAGGTCCATTCCAAACTTCTTCTTATTACAAGGATCAAAAACAATACTACGCAGCGCTTTGCTGCAGTGGGAACAGGTAATTTCAACGAGGATACAGCAAGGATATATACCGATCACCTTCTGCTGACAACAAACATTAAAATAACCAATGAGGTACATAAAGTCTTTAACTTTTTTAATATTAATTATAAAAAAGACAATTATTACCATCTCATTCTCTCTCCATTTTCACTCCGTAATAAAATCAACCTGCAGATAGAGAATGAAATTAAGAATGCAAAGGCTGGGAAAAAAGCATATATTTATCTGAAGCTTAACAATATCACCGATTGGGAGGTAATAAATAATCTATATGAGGCAAGTTCAGCCGGGGTTAACATAAAACTGATTATCAGGGGCATGTACTCCCTGGTACCCGGACTTAAAGAGATCAGTGAGAATATCAAAGCAATAGGTATCGTTGACCGGTTCCTTGAACATAGCAGATTTATGATATTCCATAATGGCGGTAAGGAAGATGTTTATATAACATCAGCCGACCTTATGACAAGAAATATAGACCATCGTATTGAGGTTACCTGCCCTGTTTTTGATAAAAATATCAAGAATGAGCTAAAAAATATCTTCGAAATTCAATGGAAAGATAATGTAAAGGCCCGTAAGCTGGACGCTTCCTTATCAAACAAATTTGTCAAGCCGGGTAAAAAAGAGATACGGTCACAGGTTGAGGTATATAATTACCTCAGGAAGTCGAAGAAAAAACAAGCTGATATTTAATGAATTACATTGTTCTGTCTGTAGGGACTATTGTTCTTGTAATATTCTCATGGTATTTCTCGATAAAGGATAAAAGGTACCATGGAATCTCACGGTTTTTCTCTTTTGAAAGTATTTTCATTCTTTTTCTCATGAACTGGAGGGCATGGTTCCTCGATCCTTTATCCTGGAACCAGATAATCGCATGGATACTGCTGTTTTCATCAATCTATCCCGTGGTTGCGGGATATATTCTCCTGAAGAGAAAAGGTAAATCAGAAAAATCGCGTGAAAATACTACAATTCTTATTAAGTCAGGCATATACCATTATATACGTCATCCACTTTACTGTTCCCTCCTGCTTCTTGGAACCGGTATTATGTTCAAGGACCCGGGCACTTTGCAACTTATAGCAGGAGCAGTTAACATTACAGCACTCTTCTTCACTGCTAAAATTGAAGAAAAGGAGATGCTGGTGAGATTCGGCGATCAGTATGTTGATTATATGAAAGAGACGAAGATGTTTATACCTTATATTGTCTGATTGTCTATAATACTCTTCAACTTGTAAAGAAACCCACCCCCAGCCTTCGCCTTTGGCTACGGCCGGCAAAGCTAACCTCCCGACCTGCCGGTCGGGACAGGCTTCCGCTATCGCGGAATCTCCGCGTTGCCCCGATCTCCCGGGAGGGGAACTTATAGACTTCATCTCCTTTCTACTTCGAGAGCCATGCTATTACCTCTTCTGATCCCGGTTTGTCTTTTGAATAAAGAACATCGACAAGATTGCCCTCCTCATCAATAAGGTATTTCTGGAAATTCCATTTTACCTTTGAATCCAT
>CAZKWD010000058.1:0-2469 GCA_964556175.1 uncultured Rikenellaceae bacterium | reverse complement strand
TTTACCTTAAAACTGTAAAATCCTGATCCTTCCCCCTGTGAAAAGGCTGCCACAGAAAAAATACTAATTACTGACATAATAATATATTTATTCATGTTCAAAAATTTATGGTCCATGAAACATAAACAGATGAATATTAACAATGTTCAGCCTATACCAGAATTTATTTTACAACCTCACTGACAGAACTTATTTCCATGGTCAGTGGCATTGACATTTCCTGAGGGGAGGTCAGGTCAAGTGTCCCTTCAAGTTTCGACTCACTTGTTTGCTTAACAAAATAACCCTCGCTGATAGCAAAGTAAACAACGCTTGTCCCTGTGAATTTTCCATTGGTTTTTACATCCATCCCCTGGGTTTCGGTTTTAATTGAATGAGTGCCCGATAGTATTGAAGTGATCTTTGCACAATCAATACCATCAATAGTCTCAACACCCGCAAATGTATTTTCAGCTTCTGTAAATGATATTGTGGTCATTGACGGCGCTACTGCATTTACCGAATCGGTTGAAGTCCACTTGTAACCCGGTTTAACTTTTTTTACCGGCATATCAGGAAAAAAGTCGGCAAAAGTCTGTGTTGCATTACCCTTACCTGAACCAGGTATATCGAATACCAATTCATTGGCATTTGTAAGATCCAGTTCTTTCCCTGAAGCTGATAAAGTCATATTAAAGGATTTTCCTATTGCATCAGTAATTGCTCCGCCTGAATATCCATTAGGTGACTCAATGGTCTGTGCCATCGTATCAATCATAACAGTGAGCTTTAAATTTCCAGCCTCTATGCCTGTCGATTTTATTGAACAACCTGCAATTGATACAATACTTGCCTCCATCACCATGCCCTGTATATCCATGACTTGCTTCATCTTAGTCTTATTCAGATACTTAACTGTTTTATCCTGAGGATAATTGTATTCTAATCTTACTTTTTTCTGCCTGGTTGCTTTTCCTGAATCATTATCAGAATTTTCCTTAAAAGTAAACGCAACAGAAAAAATCAGAATGCTTAATAGTCCGGATAATAGTTTCATGTTCATTGCTTCTTTATTTTAGTTTTTAATAAAATTATGTAATTACATCAAATATCGGTAATTTGATAAAAACAAAGGCTAATATAATTACTATATTTAAAATCACAGATGTGTGATGTGGATAAACATAGGATATGAAAAAATCACCGATATACATATTCTCGCAGGTATGGCAAATTATTGAACTCGCAGGATTGCTGTTTTCAATACCGGTAATTTTTATTTTCAGTATATTATTTACCGGAGATTCCTATACTGTTTTTGATTTTGTAAATACTTATATAATTACCTCTCTTGCTATATTCTTTTTAATTAAACTTATTGTTTTAATCTCTTTTTCCAGAAATAAGATCTGGGCAATATATTTTAATCTGATACAAAATATAATTCTGACTATAGTTTGTACAATATTTATTATACTATCTATTTGCTCAGATATATTTTCAATAATATATGTTTTCGTTTTATTTATTTTCTTAATCTTAAGCTGGGCTAATTATAGTTGTCTGATATCATCTAAAAAAGATAAATAATAACAACATACAATCACCCTGTTTAAATCCCTGCTTTCTCCAGTTTCCCATTTTTAAATTCATAAAAAAGTGGTTTTCCTGTAGGAATTTCTAACTCAAGAACCTGTTCTTTTGAGAGTCCGTCAATAAACATAACAATAGAACGCAGGCTATTGCCATGAGCCGAAATCAACACGTTTTTACCTTGTTCAAGTTGTATAAGTATATTCTTTTTGAAAAAAGGGATGGTACGTTCGCCGGTATCTTTCAGACATTCACCTTTTGGAGGAGGAATATCATAACTCCTGCGCCATAAATGTACTTGTTCTTCTCCATAATTTTTGGCTGTTTCTGTTTTGTTTTTGCCTTGCAGTTCACCATAATACCGTTCATTCAAATGCCAGTCGCGAAAAACAGGAATTATACTCTTTTTCATCGATTCGCTATAGATATGTGTCCAATCTTTCATTTTTCCCTCATTATGGACAATAACAGGAGTTTTGTCGCTTTTGTTCTGTGCCAGTGCAAGCATGGCCGTTTGTATGGCCCTAACCTGTACCGAAGTAAAAACTATATCGAAGTTGACAGCTGATATTTTTTTCCCCGCTTCTATTGCTTCAACAATTCCGTTTGAAGAAAGAGGTACATCAACCCAACCTGTAAATACATTTTTTTTGTTCCAGACTGATTCCCCATGACGAAGTAAGACTAATTTGGCCATTTTTTTTATATTTATTTATAATACAAGATAACTATTTTTTGCTACCAAATAATCAGGTCACAATTCCAACTGTTGTTTACATGTTATGAAAGCACACTCATTGTAATTAGCTGTTATTAAATACAATACAAGGAATCTACGTATTATAATACTGATTTTAATACGTTGATTAAAAGGATATTTAAAAACAAATAATAAAC
>CAZKWD010000057.1:0-9598 GCA_964556175.1 uncultured Rikenellaceae bacterium | reverse complement strand
TTTTTTGCCCATTTCCAAACCTGCACTCTCTATCAGTGCCTTTGCCTGCCGGAGAGGCAGATTGATAAGGTCGGGTACTGCAACCATTTCGGGGCGGAAAGCATTGATTGTCAATATTATGTTTCTCCATTTTTTTACTTTAAATCCAGGTTCGGGATTCTGTTCTGCCACACATCCGCGCGGAACAAGAGAGGTATATACTGAATCAATGATCTGGTAATTCATCTTGCTCTTTTTTGCCAGCGCTTCAGTCTCCTCCATGGTTAAACCTGTAAAATCCGGAACAGGCCTTGCCTGTCCATGTCTTGTATAGAAATTAAGCCACAGGAGCAATAAGAGAAGTGCTGCAATTGCAATAATGATGGCCAGAGCAATAAGTTTCAGGAATAGTTTACTGAATATGAATTTTTTTAAGCTCATAGAGGCTTTTGTCCTTTAGTGATAACGCAAATGTATTGATAAAATTATTGTTATATTCTATTGTATAATGAATCTCTTTCGACAGGTTCGAATCCGGCTTCACCGATAAGCTTTTTTATCTCGGCAGTTGTCATCACAGGGTTCTGTTCCCCGGCTCCTGCCATAGAATAAATTCTTGTTGTATCCTCAATTGTTCCGTCAATATCGTCAGTGCCGAATAAAAGGCTTAACTGTGCAACCTCTTTCCCTGTCATGGGCCAGTATGCCTTAATATGCGGCATGTTATCGAGATAGATCCTGGCAACGGCATAATTACGGAGATCTTCGACTGTGCTTACTTCACCAAGGTACGACATGATATTGTTTTCTTTCTTGAATTTCAACGGAATGAAAGCATTAAAACCACCTGTTCTGTCCTGGAGTTCACGGATCCTCTCCATATGATCGATCCTGTGTGCATAGTTTTCTATATGTCCGTAAAGCATCGTTGCATTGGATGGTATCCCTGTTTTATGAGCTGCCTCATGAATCGAAAGCCATACAGCGGAGGATGTTTTTTCATCGCAGATCTGAGCCCTCACCTTCTCATCAAATATTTCAGCACCACCCCCTGGTATTGAGCCGAGGCCGCACTCTTTAAGCTTTTCAAGCCCTTTTTCAACTGTCGTTCCTGTTTTTTTTATCATATAATCGAGCTCTATGGCTGAAAATGCTTTAACATGGAGTGAAGGACTGTGATTCTTTATTTTCCCGATAAGGCTGCAATAATAATGAAGATCGTGTGAGGGATGAACACCCCCAACGATATGGACCTCTGTAACATCTTTATTATCGAATCTTTTAACTATCTCCAGCATTTCATCATGGCTGTATTCCCAGCTTTCCGGATCAGAGGCCGGTTTATGATAGGAGCAGAAACGACAGTTATATACGCATTTGTTTGTTGGTTCAATGTGAAAATTCTTATTAAAAAAGACACTGTCGCCGTTAATTCTTCGCCTCACAATACCTGATAACCAGCTGAGAAGAGACAGGTCGGTATCGGTGTAAAGCAGTAAACCCTCAGCAGATGTTAGCCGGATTCCCGAAACGACTTTATCTGATATATGCCTGATATCGTGGTTGCTGATATTATCAAGAATTTCCTTCATAGGATTTGGCGATGAGGCCAAAATTAACAAAAAAGGTGCCTTTTATGGCACCTTATAACTGTTATATTTAACCGGTATCAGCTTTTTGTTTTAAGTTCGGAAGAAACAGAGAGCTTTTTTCTTCCCTTTGCCCTTCGTGCATTTATCACTCTTCTTCCGTTATGTGTGGACATTCTTTCTCTGAATCCATGCTTGTTTGCCCTCTTTCTTCTTGACGGTTGAAATGTCCTTTTCATCAGTTTATTATTTTATAGTCAGTACTTTTTCAATTGAGATCGCAAATATAGGGCTTTTTTTAGATTTTAAAACCCCGGAAAATATTTTTTTCAGGATAATCAGATAGGCAGGTAAATGATTTTTTTTGTTTCAAAGAATGGTTCGTTGAAGAATTCTTTAATATTCCACACGATGATTTTATCCCTGAACGCGGCAAGTTCTTCATCTATCTCTCCTCCCTTCAGGTAAAGGATCCCGTTTTTAAGTGTGTTATTACCGTTCGTTAAGATGTTTTTTGTGGTCAGCTTTACAAACTTGTTAAACTGCGTAACTGTCCTTCCGGTAATGAAATCATATTTGCTCTCTTCATTTTCGGCTCTTTTTCTTACTGTTGTTACATTATCAAGATTAAGCTCCTCAGCAATGGCAGATATTACCCCGGTCTTTTTTTTAACCGAATCGAGAAGGGTGAATTCGGATTCGGGAAACATTATAGCCAGTGGTATGCCGGGGAATCCGCCTCCCGAACCAACATCAAGGATGCGTGTGCGGGATTTAAATGAAATGATCTTTGCAATTGACAATGAATGAAGTACATGATGTATGAAAAAATTATCCATATCTTTCCTCGAGATCACGTTTATCTTGCTGTTCCATCTTAAATAAAGGGGTTGCAGCATGGAAATCTTATCCTTCTGAAGGGATGAAAGTGACGGGAAATATCTGAATATAGCTTCCGGCATTACCTGTTGCTTGTTTTTATAAATATATTGTATAGCAGGGTTTTTGCGCGGTACAACTGGGCTTTTACGGTTCCGAGAGGGATATTTAGTTCAGAAGCTATCTCTTCATAAGAATACTCCTTATAATACCTTAATTCAATTATCTCCCTGTAGGGCGATTTAAGCTGGTTGACAATATTCCTCAGAATGGCTATTTTCTGTTCATTAATGAGAGTCTCTTCAGGATCGGGAAGGTCGGACTGGATATTGTGTGTAAAGCCATCTATAACGTCATTAACCTGGTCGAAAGGAATAGGGGAGGATTGTTTTTTCCTTACAAAATCGATGCAGTTATTTGTAGCGATCATGAAAAGCCATGTACTGAAAGCATATCGGGGGGTATAGGAATCGATGTTCCTGAAGGCCTTGCCAAATGCCTCAATTGTAAGATCTTCAGCATCGGAAGGATTATTAACCATCTTAAGCAGCATATAATAGATAGAATCCCTGTACCGGTTCATAAGACTTGCAAAAGCTTTTTCATTGCCCTTCTTTGCCTCCTCAACCATTAACAGATCATTTTTTGCCTTCTCCGAAAGTCCCTGGTTTATTTCCATTTGTTCTTGCCCGGTCTGGTGAAGATATTGCTAAAATAAATCGCACCGTTGATCACAGGTGAAAAGATATCAAAAAATAATGAAAATATTTTAATGCCCGGCTCATTTAGTCTTTTCTGTGCCAGAGTTGTAATAATGATCTGAATTATCAGCCTCAGGCCAAAGATAATAAGTATATACTGCCAGAGAAAAAGATTAGAAAGCAGGATAATAAGGGAGGCATAAAACAGCACCCTGGTAAATGGTTCCATAAATAACCTGAACTTATCTCCAGCCTTGTAATAACGGGCTGTGATCATATGTCTTTTTTTCTGCTTCACCCACTCATTGAATGAAGCAGCCGGAACAGATCGTGTATGTGTCTCTTTTCTGAATTCTACGACTGTATTTTTCTTATCGGCATTTGAGTTTACAAAAAGATCATCATCACCTGATATAACATGGTTATGTGATCCGAAGCCCTTTTTATTGAAAAACAGTGACCTCCGGTATGCCAGGTTTCTTCCCACACCCATGTACGGGACTCCACGAATTGCCATGCCGAAGTATTGCATGGCAATGGTCATGCTGTCGTATCGTATATATCTGTTTAACAGACCTTTTTTTTTAAAATATCCGCCATATCCAATAACAAAGTCAATATGATCCTCGAATCGCGACACTATTGTTTCAAGCCATTTATCAGATTCGGGCTGACAATCTGCGTCGGTAAAAAGAAGGAGATCATTTTTGGCGGCTTTAATACCAATGAACTGCGCAAATTTCTTATTATGGGTGAATTTAGAATCCTTGTTCACGTTGGATATCTTCAGATGCGGGTATTGCTTCAGAAAGTCGCCCAGTATATCATAAGAATTATCTTCAGAGCAATCGTTTACGACGATCACTTCATAATCAGGATATTCCTGTTTGAGAACTGACGGAAGGAATTCAGCGAGGTTCACCGATTCATTCCTTGCACAGATGATAACAGAAACAGGTTTTTTGGGAGATTTTACTTCAGGATGTTTATAAAGAATAATGGTAAGGTAATAATAAAAGTAATAGAAAATCTGGATAGCTCCGGATAATGAAAACAATGAGAACACTATCAGTAAAAATGGATTTTCGTGGAACATTAGCTGACTTTCAAAATATTGCAGCAATATTAATTAAGATATTCGGAATGGCGAAAAAAAAGTGCTATAATTTCCTCAGGCCGAACGGATGAATTACATTTGTGCTGCCAGTAACGACCGGGTCATATGTTTAAGATTGAGAGCAGGGATAAGAAAACAAAAGCAAGAGCAGGTATTCTGACAACTCACCGTGGAGATATTCCCACTCCGATATTCATGCCGGTCGGTACAGGGGGGACAGTTAAGGGAATACTGCACCGTGATCTTACTGAAGAGATTGATGCGAAGATCATACTTGCAAACACCTATCACCTCTATCTTCGTCCGGGTACGGATATAATAAAAGCCGCGGGAGGGCTGCATAAGTTTATGTCATGGGATCTTCCGATCCTTACTGACAGCGGGGGTTACCAGGTTTTTTCTCTCTCGGCCAACAGGAAACTTACTGAAAAGGGGGCAATCTTCAGATCTCATATTGACGGCTCAGAGCATGTCTTTACTCCCGAGAATACAATTGACATACAGAGGGTTATAGGTGCTGAAATTATTATGGCCCTCGATGAATGTGCTCCTTTTCCATGTGATCACAAATATGCCAGGAAGTCTGTTACTCTTACTCATCACTGGCTCGACAGGGCTGTGGAGAGATTCCGGGCAACTGAACCTATATGGGGTGCCGAACAGTTCCTTTTCCCGATAGTACAGGGAGGAATTTTTGATGATCTGCGCAGGGTTTCGGCGGAAAAGGCAGCCGAAGCAGGTATGGCCGGGAATGCCATCGGAGGATTATCGGTAGGTGAACCTGCAGATGAGATGTACAGAACCATAGAAGTAGTAAATGAGATACTGCCTGAAGATAAGCCCAGATACCTTATGGGAGTGGGTACACCGGTCAATATCCTCGAGGCAATTGAAAGAGGCATTGATATGTTCGATTGCGTAATGCCGACGCGAAACGGACGCAACGGGATGCTGTTTACATCAGAAGGAATAATTAACATAAAAAACAATAAATGGAGCGATGACTTCAGCCCCATAGACCCATCAGCCCCTTCTGAAGTGAGCATTAATTATTCCAAAGCATATCTCAGGCATCTTATCATCTCGGGAGAGATACTTGGATCACAAATATCAAGTATCCACAATCTGGCATTTTATTTGAGCCTGGTAAAGGAAGCCAGAGAAAAAATAATTACAGGGAATTTTAAAATATGGAAAGAGTCAATGATAAAAAAGCTTTCTGCAAGGTTATAGGTTCATTTAAAATCAAAATAATTGATATCTATATCATCAGGAAATTCCTGGGCACGTTCTTCTTTTCTCTTGTCCTGATAATGACTATTGCAGTGGTCTTTGACTTTGCCGAGAAAATCGACAATTTCATGGAAAAAGAAGCGCCGTGGAGAGCTGTGGTATTTGACTATTACCTGAATTTCATTCCATATTTTGCCACACTGTTTGCCCCTCTTTTTGTTTTCATCTCCGTCATCTTTTTTACATCCCGCATGGCTGCCAATACAGAAATAATTGCCATTCTGAACAGCGGAATGAGCTTCCAGAGGATGATGTGGCCCTATTTTCTTTCAAGCCTTGTTATTGCGGTATTCATATTTTATCTGACAAATTTTGTGATCCCCAGGACTGCCCTCGAGAGGATGGATTTTGAAGATAAATATTACCGTCCCCAATGGCGAAAAGGGAATATTGACAATATTCACCGGCAGGTTTCCCCGAATGTCTATGTCTATATGGAATCATTCAGCCCTCTTTACATGCGTGGAAGGAATTTCACATTAGAGAAGTTTAACAATGAGGGCAGACTTGTTTCAAAGCTCTCTTCACCAACTGTAGCATGGGATACTGCCTCTTCAAAATGGGCGGCAAACAATTATCTGATCCGGGAAATAACAGGTAACGAGGAAATACTGACACGAGGAACAAAAATTGACACAGCCCTCATTATCAGGCCCACTGATTTTTCAAGAGACCCCGGATTTGTAGGGACCATGACTTACCGTGAACTAAATGATTATATTGATTTACTGAAGCTTCAGGGATCAGATGAGTTGAATGTTTTTTTGATTGAAAAACACCGCCGTTTTTCGAGTCCCTTTGCAGTATTCATCCTTACATTGATTGGGGTTGCCCTTTCCTCACAAAAACTGAGGGGGGGGATAGGTATGAACATAGGAATAGGTCTTGCATTAAGCTTTTCATATATATTGTTCCTTCAGTTTGCGGCACAATTTTCCGTAAAGGGTAACCTCGGACCCATGATTGCAATGTGGATACCTAATATCATTTATATCTTTATTGCATTAATTCTTTATAAATTGGCTCCCAAATAGCATCCTTAAGTCATTCATTTTATGTAAAATTGTAATCCTGGTCGCCAGGGCAAAAAACATATTCTAATATTATCAGTCTATGGCGTTTAATAAGAAGATAGAGGAATTACACGAGAGGAGGCAGAAGCTTTTGCTCGGGGGTGGCGAAAAGGCCATTGAAAAACAAAAAGCCCTTGGAAAACGCACTGCCCGTGAGCGTATTATGTCCCTTCTTGATGAAGACTCATTTAACGAATATGACATGTTCGTTGAGCATGATGCCCGTGATTTCGGCATGGACAAGAAGACACTTCCCAGCGATGGTGTTGTAATTGGCACAGGTACCATTTACGGGGCCGCTGTTGCCATATTTGCGCAGGATTTTACAGTCGCCGGCGGATCACTTGGATTGATGCACTCAAGAAAGATCACAAAGATAATGGACCATGCCCTGAAGATGAGAATACCTCTTATCGGTATCAACGATTCAGGGGGCGCCAGAATACAGGAGGGGGTTAATTCACTTGCCGGCTATGGCGAGATCTTCTTTCGAAATACCCTCTCAAGCGGAGTAATACCGCAGATATCTGTAATACTTGGCCCCTGTGCGGGAGGGGCTGTTTATTCTCCCGCTCTTACTGATTTTGTTTTTGTGGTTGACAACATATCAAAGATGTTTATCACAGGTCCTGAGGTGATAAAAACAGTACTCGGGGAAGAGATATCTATGGAGGAACTGGGAGGTGCAAGAATTCACAGCGAAATAAGCGGTAACGCACATTTCTTTGCTGAAAGTGAGGATGAATGCTTTGAACAGATAAAACGACTGATAACATTCATCCCATGGAGTAATGAAAGAAAAGCCAAACCTTTTAATCCCGAAGAACCCAAAGCGGAATACAATATTGAAAAGATTGTCCCCGATGATCCCACACTTCCATACGATGTCAGGGATGTGATCCGGGCAGTTGTTGATAATTCAGATTTCTTTGAGATCATGGAGCAATATGCCAGGAACATGGTGATCGGCTTTGGGAGGATAAGTGGGCAAACAATCGGATTTGTTGCGAACCAGCCTCTTGAAATGGCTGGCGTCCTCGATGTCGATTCATCCGACAAGGCTGCAAGGTTCATACGTTATTGTGATGCCTTTAACATCCCTATAATAACCTTTGTGGATCTTCCGGGATATATGCCAGGGGCTGACCAGGAGTATGCAGGTGTTATACGTCACGGCGCAAAAGTACTTTATGCGTATAGCGAAGCCACAGTTCCCAAAATAACAGTGATACTCAGGAAAGCATACGGAGGCGGATATATTGCTATGGGTTCACGTCATCTCAGGGCAGATTTTGTGTTTGCATGGCCAACAGCGGAAATAGCGGTAATGGGTCCGGAGGGCGCTGCAAACATAATCTTTAGAAAGGAGATAATGTTATCTGATAACCCTGATGAAACCAGGAAGAAAAAAGTTGAAGAGTACAAGGAAAAATTTGCAAATCCTTATGTTGCAGCATCACGCGGCTATATTGATGCAGTTATCGAACCCGGAGAGACAAGAAAATTCCTCCTTCACTCAATTACAGTATCAGAGAATAAGTCAATTCAAATGCCTAAGAAGAAACACGGGGTGCCTCCATTCTGATTTAACATATTCCAGGAACAATCATAAACGATTATGAAGAAATTTAAAAATCTGGGTACTCTGAATATCAACACCAGCCTGTACAAAACAAGGCTAAGCAGTAAATATACAAACCGGCAACCTTTCAAATCTGCCAATCCCAGACTGGTGCTGAGTTTTATCCCGGGTACTATACTAGATATTCTGGTTGAACCGGGCCAGATTGTCAGTAATGGAGAGCTCCTTATGATCCTTGATGCCATGAAGATGCAGAATCAGATTAAATGCAAAATGGGCGGAATAGTAAAAAATGTACTGGTAAAAAAAGGCGACAGGGTATCAAAGGGAATAGTCCTGCTTGAAATGGAATGAGGTTATATAGTTCCCTCAAAGATTATATACTCTTTCAGCTTATCAGGAATTTTAGGTTTCTTCTCATAAATCCCATAAACAGAAGATCCGCTTCCTGTCATGGAACAGTAGACTGCTCCCAGTTTGTACAGGACACTTTTCAGTTCACCTACCTTGGGGGAGACCTTAAAAACGAAATCTTCAAAATCATTTACAATGTATTTCTTCCAGTCAGAGATCTCATGGGAAAATAGTTTCTCAAGACTGGTCTCCGGTTTCGAAAGATGGCAATTGTAATAGGCCTCCCTGGTACTTATATGAAACCCCGGATTTATAAGGACAAGATGATATCCCTCCAGAAGAGGTTTGACCGATTTTAGTATCTCTCCGCGTCCTGTTGCAAAGGAGGGTACCGGGTTCAGGAAAAAGGGGCAGTCACTTCCTGTTTCCAGGGCAATTGATTTAAGTTCGGGTTCACTTACAGGAAATCTGAAACGTTTAATGATGCTCTTTAGAATACAGGCAGCGTCGGAAGAGCCCCCGCCCAGCCCAGCCCCGGAAGGAATTACTTTGTGCAGATGTATTTTGAGCGTGGGAACAGAATAGCTTGTCCTTATTTTTTTAATTGCCTTGATGATAAGATTCTTTTCAGGCCGTGTTTTTATGTCGATACCCGAAACCACCAGCTCATCTTCCCTGGTTTTTCCGGATATTGTTACAAACTCGAGAGCATCCGATAACGGTATGGGATAGAATATAGTTTCTATATCATGGAAGCCATCGGAACGCTTTTCAACGACCTTTAACCCAATGTTGATCTTTGCTTTCGGGAAAGAAATCATCCTGTAAAATTACCATTAGGTTTTGATTTTGATGTTAATGTTATTCTTTTATAGCTTTTCAACAAGTTTTTAACACTTTTATGTTTGTAATAAACCTGATATCCTGCATTCATGAAACTTGCTAATTCATACCTTTGAAACTGCCGGTAAGACTATTTAGGTATAGGGTAATTATCAATCAATCAGCAATATAACATTAATGGCAAAACA
>CAZKWD010000056.1:2369-9699 GCA_964556175.1 uncultured Rikenellaceae bacterium | reverse complement strand
CGGGATACCATACAAAATTCCTGCTGATTTCCCCTCGGCCAATTCCTTGTCAAGCTCTTCAGCAATCTGAAGAGCATCGGGATTGACAATAATAATAGAATTGAGACCGGGTCCGTTCATATCGATAGCCGATATACGATCGAGGTATGCTGTAACAACCTCTTTTACAGTGAATTTACCTTCTTCGTAACCTAGTTGAAGTTCCTTGATTGTCATCTCTTCCAGCCACGCAGCCGGTTCAATATCCCTGACCCCGGGTTTGCAGGCATTAATAATAATTAAAACGGTTACAAACAGAATTAGTCTCAGTAAATAGCAGCTCTTCATAAGGAAAATTTTTATATCAGGATAAGCTTATTATACATGTAAAATTATGATTAAATTATCAATTTTAATATATTTGTTTAAAGACGTTTTTTGGCAATATATTTAATCCGGGTACTTCTGGTTATCATTCGGTTAAAAGGTGTCACGGGGTTATGAAAAACATTTACCTTAAGATTGTGGAAATGCTGGAGAAAAATACTGACCTGGTACTTGCAACTGTCATTTCAACCACAGGCTCTACACCACAAAAGCCGGGAAGCTCGGTTCTGTTTAACACCAAGGGACTGGTATCAGGCACTATTGGAGGAGGTATTGTTGAAAACGAGGTGCAGGATTTTGCACTGAAAAAGATCCTGTCAAAAAAATCAGGCTATCTTCATTTTAACCTCAACAAGGATGTTTCTAATAAAGAGGAGGCAATCTGCGGAGGAAAAATATCAGTCCTGGTCGATGCTAATCCTCTATATCATCTTAATGTGTTCAGGGAAATTTGGAAGTCAATGTCTGAAAGGATCCCTGGCGTACTGATAACCATGGTAACAAATGTCAGGGAGACGGAGGTTCTGGTTAACCGTTACTGGATGACAGGAAGCACCAAACCCCAATTGCCCGGTCAGTTCATGGAGAAAATTGACCCTGAGGTAATGAGCATGCTGGCAACGCCAGATGGTTATGATTTCAGGAAGATGGAACTTTCAATACCCGGCGAAGAGCCCTCTTCAACCTTTTTCCTTGAACCTGTTTTCCCGCTTAAGCATCTTGTGATAGCAGGAGCAGGACATATTGGAAAAGTGATGTCCCATCTCGGTAAAATGCTCGATTTTGATGTGACGGTGATTGATGACCGCCGGGAATTTGCCAGTGCTGATAATCTACCTGATGCTGATAATATTATCATTAAGGAGGTCAGTAAAGCGATGCACGAGGTTGAAAAGAACAGTGATACCTATATAGTTATTGTAACCCGTGGACACAGTAATGATGCAGATGCCTTAAAGCCATGTATAGGATCCGATGCTGCGTATGTAGGGATGATAGGAAGTAAGGCTAAAATAGCCAAGATGCATAAGGATTTCATTGAAAAGAAATGGGCAACAGAAGAACAATGGAGCAGGATCTTTACACCGATTGGACTGGAGATCGGATCAAAAACGGTGGAAGAGATCGGAATAAGTATAGCAGCGCAGTTGGTAATGATCAGAAACAATAAAATATAAATTGCAAATTCAAAATTTCAAATTACAGATTCCAGATCTCAAGTTTAAAACTTCTATCTGGAATCTGGAATCTGGAATCCGGAATCAATGAATGACATTTGTGCCATAGTACTTGCAGCAGGGGAATCGAAAAGAATGAAGGTCCCGAAGATGCTGTTGCCATATAAGGATAAAACGATTATTGAAAAAGTTATCGAAAATATTATTTCATCAGGTATTGAAAAAGTTATTGTAGTACTAGGTTCAGGAAAGGATGATATTATGAAAGTGACAGAGAGACTGCCAGTAACTAATTGTTATAATGATAATTACAAACAGGGGATGCTGTCATCAGTTAAATGCGGATTCAGGAACATGGATGAGGAGTGCGGGGCTGTACTGCTTTTTCTTGGCGACCAGCCCGGAATAGATCCTGATGTAATAAAAATCCTGATAGAGGCATACAGGAATTCAGGAAAAGGAATTGTTATGCCGGTGTATAATAACAAGAGAGGTCACCCGCTGATTATAGATAGTAAATACAGGGATGAGATTGCAGGTATTGATGAATCAGGGACACTCAGGGATCTGGTTCATAAGTTCAAAGATGATGTACATGAGGTTAAGGTTGAAACACAATCAATACTAAAAGATATTGACACTCAGGAAGATTATTTCGATGAATTAAAACAAATCAGTTAAATATGGAGAAGACAATTCGTTTCACATTAAATGGTACGGAAACTGAGCTGGTGACAGACCCTAACCAGACTCTGCTATGGGTGCTGCGTAACCAGCTCGGACTGACCGGAACAAAGTACGGCTGTGGAATAGGTTTCTGCGGTGCCTGTACTGTTCTGATCGATATGGAACCTGTCAGATCATGTATGCTACCTGTAAGTGAAGTTGAAGGTAAGAGTGTTATCACCATAGAAGGACTGGCCTCTAATGGTGAACTTCATCCTCTGCAGAAAGCTTTTATTGATCATGATGCCCTGCAATGCGGATATTGCACTTCGGGAATGATCCTTACAGCTGCAGGTATGCTGATGAAAAACCCTTCCCCGACACGCCAGGAAATAATTGAGGGGCTGGAGGATAATCTATGCCGGTGCGGAGCACATACCCGTATTATTGATGCTGTTCAGACAGCAGCAAATGAAATGAAAGGAGGGAAGTAACCATGAAAAGAAAAGAAGAAAACACCAGGGAAATGAACCGTGATGATGAAAGGTTCACGTTGAAGAGAAGAAGTTTCATGAAAATGCTTGGCGGCGGGATATTCATTTTCTTCCGGCCGTGGGAAGCCCTTGACCTTCTTTCAATACCTGCAGAACAGGCGAGAACACTAACGAAAGAATATAATGCATTTCTACGTATCGCTGAAGATGGAACAGTATCTTGTTTTACCGGTAAGATAGAGATGGGTCAGGGAATAATTACATCGCTTGCACAGATGATGGCCGATGAACTTAATGTGCCTTATGAAAAAGTCAAAATGGTGATGGGAGATACTGAGTTGTGTCCTTATGATCAGGGTACATGGGGATCGCTGACAACACGACAGTTCGGGCCGTTTATGAGAGCAGCAGCAGCCGAAGCAAAGGGAGTCCTGCTAGATCTTGCCTCAGACCATATAGGTGTTCCTGCATTACAGCTTGAAGTAATTGACGGAATTGTTGTGGACGCTAAAGACAAAAATAAAAAAGTAAGTTACGGCCAGCTGGCAAAAGGCAAAAAGCTTGAGAAATACCTTGACGTAAAGCCTACTGTTGAGGATTATAAAAAGTTTACAATTGTTGGAAAACCATACAAGCACAGAGATGCAAAGCTGAAAGTTACCGGCGAAGCAAAATATACCGGTGATCTGAAATTGCCGGGAATGATCTTTTCAAGGATATTAAGGCCGCCTTCCCATGGGGCAAAAATGACCTCTGTGGATGTATCGGGAGCGGAAAAGATTGAAGGTGTGAAGGTTGTGCGTGACGGAGATTTTATTGCCGTGATAAGTGAAAACCGCGATAAAGCCGATGAGGCCATCGTTAAAATAAATGCTGAGTATTCATTTGATGAAATGCAGGTTAACAACAGAACCCTTGGTGACTGGATGAAAAATGCAAAGACCAGGGAATATGTTGTAACAACGGGAGGGGATTTAACTGTGGGCCGCCAGGAATGTGATAAGATCTTTGATCATGAATACCAGGATCCCTACCTGGCTCATGCCCCGATAGAGACTCACACTGCCCTTGCAGTCATCGAAGATGGCAAGCTTACTGTATGGGCATCTACACAATCCCCATTCGGACTCCAGGATTCACTTACCAGGGAGCTGGGCTTTGTACGTGAGAACGTGAGGGTGATAACTCCATTTGTCGGCGGAGGCTTCGGTGGTAAAATACCTGCACAACAGGGTGTTGAGGCAGCCAGACTGGCTAAAATGACAGGCAAACCTGTTATGCTGATATGGACACGTGATGAGGAGTTTTTCTATGATACATTTCATCCTGCCGGTGTTATAAAAGTGATATCGGGTATCGATAAAACAGGAATGATAAGACTATGGAACTATGATGTTCGTTTCTCCGGTACACGAGGTGCTGACGCTATCTATGACATACCCAATGTTAAAATAACCAGCCACAGTGAGAGCAGGGATGCTCCCGTTCATCCGTTTGGCACAGGGGCATGGCGTGCTCCCAACAATAACACAAATACCTTTGCCAGAGAGGCCCATGTCGATATAATGGCATCGGCGGCTGGAATTGATCCTCTCGAGTTCAGGCTGAAAAACCTGAAGGACAAGAAGATGATAGATTGTCTGAAAGCAGCAGCTGAAAAATTCGGATATGAGTCAGGAAAGACACCAAGCGGAAGGGGAATAGGAATTGCATGCGGAACAGATGCCGGCAGCTGGGTGGCAACAATTGCCGAAGTTAAAGTGAGTAAAAATTCCGGGAAGGTCAAAGTAAACAGAATAGTCTGTGCACAGGATATGGGATTATGTGTCAATCCCCAGGGGGCACAGCTGCAAATGGAAAGCTGTCTGTCGATGGGACTTGGTTACACATTAACAGAAGAGGTTAAGTTTGAGGGAGGTAATATCCGTGACCGCAATTTCGATTCATACCAGATACCGCGTTTTTCCTGGATACCCAAAATTGATTGCGTGATACTCGACAGAAAAGAACAGGCGCCACAGGGATGCGGCGAACCTGCTATCATAGCTGTGGGTGCTGCAGTCGGAAACGCAATATTTGATGCTGTTGGTGCAAGATTGTTCAGGATGCCATTTACCCCGGAAAGGGTACTGGATGCGATAAACAAAGTATAAGGTAACAGGCGAAAAAAATATAAGCTTAGTATCAGGGAATATTTAATTCTGGATTATTGTCTATACATTATAATCAACCAACAAAATCAATAGATATGAAAAAAGATGTTAAGTATTTTCAGTTTGCATTATCAGCAATGATAATCGTTGCTTTTCTTGCAATGCCTCTTTCTCTTAACGGGCAGACTGGAAAGGTTAATTTTAGCGGTACATGGACTTTAAATGCTGATAAGAGCGAAATGGGAGGGGGCCCGGGAGGCCCTGGTGGACCACCTCAGGGACAACCGCCCCAGGGACAGCCGCCCCAGGGTGGCAGGATGGGAGGTTTCGGCGGTGATTTTACTGCCAAACAGGAAGCCAGCCTTCTGACGGTAGAACGGACAATATCAAGACCGGATGGCGAGTCATTTACAATAACTTCCAAATACACTCTTGACGGTAAGGAGAGTGTTAATTCGACAGGTCGCGGCGAAAGCAAATCGACAGCAACATGGTTGGCTGACGGCAAGACCCTTAAGATTGCTACTTCACGTACATTCGACATGGGCGGTGAGTCAAGGACCATGAATTCAACAGAGGAATGGACTCTTACTGATGCCAAGACACTCTCAATCAAAACAACGATGACCACACCTGGTGGTGAGAGGACTACTACGATGGTATATGATAAGAAATAAGAGTATATAAATGATGAAAAAAAGAAGGGCTCCGTCGGAGTCCTTCTTTTTTCTAACCTTTAATTAATTAATACTCTATAATTTACCGGGTTCCTCTATTTTTTTCTTTGAGTCAATTTCATCCATTGCTGTTCCGGCTTTAACCGTTTCTATCAGTTCCATTCCCCTTAGCTTGAATTTATCATGATTTTCAGGTAAAGTACGGTAGATAACAGTACCTGCTTCAAGACCCTTTTCAATCACTATCTCCTTGTTATTCGACTCTCCCGGAATGACTACCTGCTTAATTCCATGCTTTGTATAAACCACAGGTATATCGTCAGTACCTGTATGTATACATTCATTTGGCACATAAGTAACATTATCCAGTGTTTTAACTATGATCTTGTTATTTGTGGTCATCGTTGGCCTCAGGGAATAATCTGTTCCATCAAGTTTAATATATACTTCAAAGACCTTTGTGTCAGTGTTAGGGAGTTTCTCACCGATATTGGCAATGAAGAAAATCTTACCAGTATAGGATCTGTTGGGGAAAGCGTCGACTGTAATGACAACTTCCTGTCCCTCTTTAATCTTGGCAATGTCGATCTCGCTGATATACACTTTAGAAAGCATGGATGAAAGGTCTGGCAGGGTTGCTACAACACGGTCCATAGGATTTATAGAGCTGCCTGCTTTTCTTTTGTTCCCCAGGGGATCCTTATAATATATTACCATTCCAGGCGAGGGTGCCCTTATTACAAAACTGGCCAGCACCTCTTCATAGTCCTTAACTCTTCTTTCATACCTGTTGAGCCTTGTTTTGATATTCCTGATCGTCGTTTTGGCCTTAGCCTGAGCAAGTGTGTAACTTCGTCTCATCTGTTCCAGTTCCCTTATTGCCTGATCATTTTTTATTTCTGCCTGCCGTATGGTTGTAGGAGGTTCATATTTTGAATTTCTCAGGGTGATTTCGGCCTCATCGACAGTATGGATCTGATTGTCAATTTGATCTCGTAAACCACTGAGCGTCACTGCTGTATCCAGAAGAGCCATTTCCAGTTCTGTATATATTTCTTCGAGATTCTCCTGTTCATCTTTCAGGGAATTGTCATACTCTGTCCTGTCAAGCGTTGCAACCCAGTCTCCTTTTTGTATCTCCGTACCTTCAGATACCATGTCCTGGATCTCTAAACTTCTTGATCTTATACCTCGTCTCCTTCCTACATCAGGAGCAATGATGTCAACAGAATGTTCAGCAAGTAATTCGCCTGTCGATGTGACGGCTATCTCAAATTTACCTTTATAGACTTCGGTGAAAATACTGGATGTATCTTCCCTGGTAAAAACCTTATTGAAAATAAAAAGTGCTAAAATGGTTACAGCAACAACAATACCCGTAATGATAATAGTCTTCTTCATTTCATTATTATCCGCCGAAACAAAATTTCATGGGGCGAAATTATGAAAAAAAGTCTTTCAAAATTTCCTAATTATCAGTTTTAACGAAAGTTAACATTGTGTTAAAATCCATTAAGATCCATATATACTGTTGGTAAAAGGAGGATAAAACCAATGAGGGTCAGAATGATGATAAGAGGAAAAACCCATCTGAACCATTTATCATAAGGTATTCTGGCAACACTAAGAACTCCGAGCAGAACTCCTGATGTTGGTGTTATCATATTCGTAAATCCGTCACCAAACTGAAATGCCATCACAGTTGCCTGGCGTGAAATTCCGATGAGATCGGAAAACTGTGACATCATAGGCATTGTAAGGGCTGCTTTGGCCGATCCTGAAGGCATAATCAGATT
>CAZKWD010000056.1:0-2269 GCA_964556175.1 uncultured Rikenellaceae bacterium | reverse complement strand
GTCACCAGCCCCATTGCAAAGAAAAGAGTGGCTATTTCCATTATATACCAGCCATATCCCATAACACCCGTAATGAGAAATAGTATTGTTACGATTAGTATCTGCAGTATAAAAAAGTGAACGGATTTCCTAAGGCTGAGCCATCCGCTAATCCCGAATAACACTGTTATTACAGGGATTGCAGGAAAAGGTAATAAATTACCTCCTGCCGTAATATTTGTCATTGGATATAAGAATGATAATAATGCCATGATAATCAGCATAATGCCATACATTATCCATGCTGACACAGGTGTGTGGTAGACAATCTGTCCGGAACCGGTTTCCCTGAGGTTTTTCCAGTAGACATCATCCGAGGCAACACGTGACAGGGCTGGATTCTTTTTGATTTTCCTCGCATACCTGAGGATAAAAAAGAAACCTGCGGCATTGATAATTATCCAGCAGAACATCCTGTATTCTATACCTGAAAAAAGAGGCAGATTGGAAAGTCCCTGAGCGATTCCGATCGTAAAAGGATTCAGAATAGCACCTGCAAATCCAAGGGCAGCAGCCACAAAACAAAGCGAAACACCGAGGATCGAATCGTATCCCATCAATATCGCCAGAGGCACGAAAATTATCACGAAAGCTATCGTCTCCTCACTCATACCAAAGACAGCACCGAAAATGCTGAACATTGTCATAATAAATATGAATATCAGGTTATCGGTGCCGATACGTGAAATGATTTTGTTATGCTCCATTCTTTTAGTGAATCTGAGAAATGAACGGATGGCAACATCAATAGCCTTACTCTCATTCATTATCCAGAATGCTCCCCCAATGATCAGTATGAAAACAATGATATCAGCTTTATCAACAAAACCGTCGAACAGGGCGGAAAAGATCTGCCATGTCTGGGGATTATTGTCAACATAATGGAATGAGCCGGGTATCACAACATTACGGTCGATGCCGTTAACCGTAACTATTTGCCTTTCAAATGCTCCTCCCGGTATTACCCATGTAAGAATAGCCGCCAGTACTATTATGCTGAAGACAATTACGTAGGTATGCGGAATCTTCTTTAGCATAAGTATTAATTCAAAAAAAATAAGTTAACCACAGAGCTGCACGGAGTTAAAACGGAGTTGCACTGTTAGTTACTCCGTGTAACTTCGTAGAAACTCCGTGTTACTCTGTGGTCAAAAGTTTTATTAATTATTTTATATCTATTATTACTGAAGAACCTTTTAGTCCTTTTGATACTGCATTCAGGACAATGCTTCCTGATGCTCCATTTTCTGCAGCTACTATCACCAGACACATACCGTTGTATGCTTTTTTGATGCGGACTGAAAGGATTCATGGCTTGTTGCATCACCATTATCTGTAGCGACAATTCTTCCCGGCCCCTCAATGCTGAAATTGAGCTGGTTCTTACTGCGTGGCACCATCAGGTTATCTTTATCTTCAATTCTGACAGTGATAAAAACCAGATCCTTGCTATCGGCAGTTATTGAAGGACGATCTGCAGACATTGTCAGCTGATAGGGTTTCCCGGTTGTTTTCATAATATCTTCAGCCCATTTTTCACCGTTCTTGTATGCCACTACTTTCAGTTCTCCGGGTTGATATTTCACCTCATCCCAGCGCAGCCTGTATTCATACTGCCCCTTCTTTTTCCTGCCCAGCGATTGTCCGTTCAGGAAAAGTTCAGCCTCATCGCCGGATGTATATATATGTACCGGTGTTACGAGTCCTTTCCTTTCCGGCCAGTTCCAGTGAGGAAGGATGTGAGCCATCGGAAGATCGGGTCTCCATTTTGACTGATAAAGCCAGAACCGGTCTTTCTTAAACCCGGCGAGATCGAGTATCCCGAAATAGCTGCTTCTTGATGGTACCTCTTTAACTCCTTGTTTGTCAAGCATTTCTTGGATGCGTTTATACATTACTGATTCTGGTTTTACTCCGGTAAGGTCGCCATAGTAGGGGGTGGGTTCACCAAGGTAGTCAAATCCAGTCCAGACAAATTCCCCGAATGTCCCCGGATATTTATCGATCATTTCCCATTGCTGGTCGGGTGTTGTTGCCCAGAAAGGATACGCAAGATCGTATGATGATATCTGGAAAATGCCCTTGCCGGGCAGGTTATTATCAAGAGCTCCCTGTACTACCGGGAAGAAATATTCACCTCTCGAGCTGACTGTTGAGGCGGATTCACTTGAATGAAAAGGAAGATTTGCATTATCTTCATGCTTAAAGAAAGCCTCATACCTGTATAGCC
>CAZKWD010000055.1:0-9705 GCA_964556175.1 uncultured Rikenellaceae bacterium | reverse complement strand
TAAATAACACCGATAAAACAATTGAAGACCTGAAACGGCTTGAGGTAATCAGCACTGGCGGAGCCATAATGGAAATGCAGGAACTGGCTGATATTATCTTCGCTTACGGGTCTGGTAATATCCACCGGGAAAACCAGGAGAAAAGAGTCACTGTTACATATAATTTCAATGCAGAAATAAGATCAGACAAAGATCTCCTTGAAATAGCAAGAGCAGAGGTTGAATCAATAGTTGCCGGGTTGAACATTCCAGCCGGCATTGCAGTTGAGGTTGTCCATGAAGAAGACCAGCTTAAGGATTTTTATAAGCTTATTGGCATCGCATTTATCCTCATTTACATGATTTTAGCCGCCGTGTTTGAGTCCCTCGTAGTACCATTTGTTCTTCTTTTCAGCATTCCCCTTGCCGCACTGGGATCGCTAATAGCTCTTATACTTACAGGCAATTCTCTTTTAAATGCAAATACTCTTACCGGGTTCCTGATCCTGCTGGGAGTGGTTGTCAATAACGTTATTATTCTAATCGATTATACCAATATCCTCAGGAAACGGGGTAATCGCCGTTCGCGGGCGTTAATGTCAGCAGGTGTTGCAAGGATAAGGCCAATACTCATAACAGCTTCAACTACAGTAATAGCTATGCTTCCGCTGGCTATGGGCAAAGCGGAATTTGTATCGGTCATAGGTGCATCATTTGCAATAACAGTTATCGGAGGACTTTCACTCAGCACACTTCTCACCCTTGTTTTTATCCCTACATTCTATTCAGGACTCGAGAATGCACTGGAATGGTTTAAATCGTTAGACTGGAAAAATAAAGTTATCCAGCTGATCGTTTTCACCCTGCTTATCTTCCTGATTTACACTTATATTGATAAGTTCCTTTGGAAGCTTATCTCTACAATCCTCAGCATAATAATTGTACCTGCGGCTACATGGTTCATAATGAACAGCCTCAGAAAAGCAAGGGAGACTGTTATTCCGAATGATGAAAAAATAAATATCTATGTTCAAAGCCTGGTAAAGATTTATGACAGGGAGAACCGCTGGTTAAGGGAATGGCAAGCAGGTGCCAGGATAAGATCCAGGCTGGGTCTTAAACGGCAATTAAGGCAGTGGAAAGATATGACACAGGTTATATGGCAGCTGCCCCTGTTCCTCTTCATGGTTTACTTTACCTATTTTTACATGGATAAAGGTTTCTGGATCTTTCTCTTCAGTATCGGAACATGGTTTTTCCTCTCGGCCATATGGAACCAGTTCAGGGAGCTTTTCACCAATATATCGTCCCGGGGAAAAAGCAGGTTCATGAAAAAGATAATTTCGGGAATTGATTTATTTATTTTCTGGATAGTACCCCTGCTCAACCTGATCCTTTTCCAATTAAGATGGGATAACATTGCGGTTATACTGATTCTCGGATTCTTATGGTTCTCCGGTCTGTTCATATACCGAACCGGGCAAAAGCTCAGTACTGAAAACATTGATATATACAGGCTTGAAGGAAAATTCAGAGGTCTGAGAAAAACCTTCTACAGGATCGTTTCAGCAGTTCCCCTTATCGGTAAAAAGAAGAAACCATTCAAAGCATTAAGCTGTGTGTCGTTAAATATCGGCAACGGAATGTTTGGACTTCTGGGACCAAACGGAGCTGGTAAAACAACGCTTATGAGGATCATCTGCGGTATCCTGGAACAGAGCTATGGCAAGGTCTGGATAAATGGTCTTGATACACTCGAAAAACGCGAGGAGCTCCAGGGTCTGATAGGTTATCTGCCACAGGAATTCGGAAGCTATGAGAACATGAGTGCTCATGAATACCTGCATTATCAGGCAATGCTGAAAAATATCATTGATAAAAAGGTTAGGGAGGAAAGAGTGACCTATGTTCTTAAAGCTGTACATATGGTGGAGCGCAGGCATGAAAAAATAGGCTCCTATTCAGGAGGGATGAAGCAGAGAATGGGCATTGCACAGATCCTTCTCCACCTGCCAAGGATCCTTGTTGTGGATGAGCCTACAGCCGGTCTTGATCCCAGGGAAAGAATAAGGTTCCGGAACCTGCTTGTCGAACTGAGCCGGGAACGTATCGTAATATTTTCAACACATATCATTGAGGATATATCGAGCTCCTGCAACCAGGTCGCTGTTCTCAATAAGGGGAAATTAAGATACCTTGGCAAACCCATCGATATGACAAAAGAGGCAGAAGGACATGTATGGCAGTTTCATGTTCCGGCAGGTGAATTCAGCAAATTCGTAAAGGATCATCTTGTAGTACACCACATGTCGGAAGGCGAAAATGTCAGAGTCAGAGTCATTTCCGAATCATTGCCATGGGAGAATGCTGTTGCCGCTATCCCCAACCTGGAGGATGCCTATTTATGGCTTTTACGTAAAAAGGAAAATAATGAAAACCAACACACTATATAACTATTTCAACTTAATTCAGAAGATGATTCTCTATAATCTGAGGATCATATTTGCCAACAAATTCATATGGTTTCTGGCCGGTTCGATAGTATTCTATCTCGGACTGTCTGTCATTTATGTATTCTCAAGTGATATATCCCGTATGGAAGACCTGTATGGAGTATTTATATTCTCAGGTATATTACTGGTATTTTACCCTTCTGTTTTTGGTATCCAGAATGACCAGGATGCCAGGACAATCGAGATATTGTTCGGCATCCCGAATTACAGGTATAAAGTATGGCTAGTGCGGATCATCCTGATATTCGTAATTGCATACCTGATAATGTTCGTTTTTACATTTCTCTCTTCTGTGTTGATAGTGAAATTCAATATCGTGAGAATGACAACGCAGGTAATGATGCCTGTCCTTTTCCTGGGGATGATGTCCTTTATGTTATCTACTGTAATAAGAAACGGAAATGGCACTGCAGTGGTGATGATTATTTTCGGCCTTTTCTTCCTGATACTTGGGGATATTCTGAGTAGAAGCCAGTGGAATGTCTTTCACAATCCCTTCGATCCGGCCTATGGAGTAAGCGAAACTACATGGGCAATCATAACAATGAAAAACAGGATAATCTTAATTACAGGAACCCTGTTGTTCCTTCTTGCAGCATTATTCAACCTGCAAAAAAGAGAGAAGTTCATGTAGCAGATATTACTGTTTTTATACTATTATCCGATTTTCTAAACCCCCAAAGATCCCCATGAAAAGGTTTTTCTTCGCCGATCTCCAATCAGCTATTTCTAATTATTGCCTCTATGCAAAGGGATGTTCATTTCTGAAGTCAGGTCTGTAATTCTTGTAGCTGTCCATATCCTGTACCCATCCGTTGTGGAAACCGAGACTTTCCATGGTTTCCGCAACCGACTCATACTCAGCCTTATATAATGTCCGGTTCAGTTTATTATGATCCATTACAAAGGGGACCGGGTGATATTGAGACATGAGCGAGATATGCATTCCGGGTGAAAGTTCTTCAGCAATACTCCTGAGCACTTTTTTACTTTCATCAATATGACCGGGAAGCACCAGATGCCGTATCAGTATTCCCCCTTCTGCCCTGCCAGCTTTATCGCAGGCAAGTGTCGATCCTTTCTGGTAATACATTCTCCTGAGCGCTTTCAGAGCTACCTCCGGATAATCAGTTGCATCAGAATATTCTTCTGCAATGCCTGATGTAATATATTTGTAATCGGGAAGATACACATCGATTATTCCATCAAGAGCATCAATAACTTCCGGCTTGTCATAGCTGTTTGTATTATAAACCGTTACAGGTCTCAGCCCCCTTCCATTCAGACCCCGTATAATAGCTTTGACCTGGGGAACAACATGCGAGGGAGACACAAATCCCACTGCCTTGATTTCATCTGAAAGAATTCTCTCTATAATGTCAAGTGTTGCTTCCAGTGTTGTTTTGCTTCGCCGGCATGTTGCATCCGGCCGGCTTATATCATGGTTCTGACAATAAATACAGTGCAGATTGCAACCGGAAAAGAAGATATTGCATATCCCTGCAGGTCCGCTTATTGGAGGCTCCTCTCCCCTGTGAATGCAGATTGAAGCTATGTTCATACCTGCATCCATGCCGCAATAGCCGTTGCCTCCCTGAAACCTGTTGACTCTGCATTCGCGTGGACATAAGGTACAGTGAGAAAGAAGTTCCTGTTCTTCTTTATTATAGATCTCCTTCATTATTTTTTTCCTTTTTCAACCCCTTTCATCCTCCGAAGCTTCAGCGGAGGAGGACTTCAGCCTCTTCATTCTTATTCTGATCTCAAAGATGGCAGAAATATTAATATCTGCCTCAAAATTTGCATATTCCAAAACATTATTTACCTTTGCAACCGATTTGAGGGGTTATTGAGCCTAGGGGACCAGAGTCCCCTATTTTGTTATCTGAATTTATGATGATCGAAAAAAGTAAAATAGAAAAGATTGTAAATGAGTTCATTAAGGAAAAAGATATTTTCCTTGTGTCGGTAAAAGTAAGCAGTTCGAACAAGATCATGGTATTTGTTGATACAATGAAAGGCATAATTATAAACGAGTGTGTGGCTTTGCACCATCATATCGAGCAAAATCTCGACCCAGACACCGAAGATTATAAGCTGCAGATCTCATCGCCGGGAATAGATATGCCATTCGGGGTTATTGAACAATACTATAAGAATGAAGGGAAACAGGTTGAGGTTGTTGACAATGAAGGCTCCTGCTTTACCGGCAGCCTTAAAAATGTAACTAATGGCGGTTTTGAACTCGAAACAGAAGTAAAAATCAAGGGCAAGGCGAAAGAGAGGAAGGATATCTTTTTCAATTTTGACCAGGTAAAATCAACCAGGGAATTATTTTCAATTAAATAAATATAAAGAGGTTAATACCAGATGGAAAATGTTAATTTGACGGACACTTTTTCGGAATTTAAAGAGCTTAAGAATATTGACCGTCCTACTATGATGAGCGTTCTTGAAGATGTATTCAGGGGCATGCTTGCCAAAAAGTACGGCACAGCCGATAATTTCGATATTATTGTCAATATCGATAAAGGTGACTTTGAAATATGGAGGAACAGGGTAGTGGTGGATGATGATGAACTAACCGATCCGATAACCCAGATACCATTGTCGGAAGCCAAGAAGATTGATGATGATTATGAAATCGGCGAAGAGGTTTCTGATGAGGTTAAGTTCCTTGATTTTGGCAGACGGGCTATTTTATCGCTCAGGCAAAACCTTACAGCACGTATTCTTGACCTTGAGAAGAACAATATCTACATGAAATACAAGGACAGGGTAGGCGAGATTGTCACCGGTGAAATTTACCAGGTTTGGAAAAGAGAAATACTGGTGCTTGATGATGACGGGAATGAGCTCATCCTTCCGAAAAGCGAACAGATACCTTCCGATCATTTCAGGAAGGGTGATACAATAAGGGCTGTGGTTATAAAGGTTGAAATGAGAAACAATACCCCATTTATCATCCTCAGCCGTACTTCACCTGTATTTCTTGAAAGACTGTTTGAACTTGAAGTACCCGAGATCTTCGACGGGCTGATTACCATTAAGAAGATCGTCAGGGTCCCGGGGGAAAGAGCTAAAGTTGCCGTAGAATCATATGATGAAAGAATTGACCCGGTAGGTGCATGTGTCGGAATGAAGGGATCGAGGATACATGGTATTGTCAGGGAACTTCGAAATGAGAATATTGATGTGATCAATTTTACATCAAATAATCAACTCTTTATACAGAGAGCCCTCAGTCCGGCAAAGATAACTTCCATCAAGTTGATTGAAGAGACAAAAAGTGCAGAGATATATCTCAAACCGAGCGAGGTGTCTCTTGCAATCGGTAAAGGCGGCCTTAATATTAAGCTCGCAAGCCAGCTTACAGGCTATGAGATTGATGTATACAGGGAACCAGGCGGTGAAGATGAGGAGGATGTAAATCTTGAGGAATTCAGCGATGAAATTGAAGGTTGGATCATCGATGAATTTAAAGCAATAGGCTGTGACACTGCAAGAAGCGTTTTGAATCTTTCCATCAGTGACCTGGTAAAGAGAACTGATCTTGAAGAAGAAACCATAAGGGAAGTAGTAAACATATTGAAAGCAGAATTTGAATAACAACCTTGATTTTTATACTGGTTGATTTTAAATTCAATATAAAAGGCAAGGCAGATTTATGACAGAGGATATAAAGGAAACACGGTTAAGTAAAGCGGCCAGGGAATTCAATGTAGGGATCTCCACGATAATAGATTTCCTGCATAAGAAAGGATTTGATCTTGAGCCAAATCCCAACACAAAAATTCCCCGCGAGGCTTATCTTTTGCTTGTGAAAGAGTACAGTTCGGATCTAAGCGTGAAAAAAGAATCTGAAAAGCTTATTCTCAAAGATCTTCACAGAAAAAAAGAGACTCTGTCTATTGAAGATGTTCCTGAAAAGCCACAGCCGGAAGAGGGTGAACGTGAAGAAGAGATTATTGTCAAAGATTCCTCAGGACTGCAGAATGGTGTTGATATTAAGACAGATATCAGCAAACCTGATATAAAGCTTGTTGGTAAAATCGATCTTGAAAAAACAGTAAAGAAAGAACCTGTTAAAGAGGAACTACAGGAACCATCAAAAACAGGTGAGCAGGGTAAAGCTAAAAAGCAAAAAACAACAGTTGAAGATGAAGCAGCCGCCACTGTTAAAGATAAAGAATCTGATACAAAAATCCCGCCTGAAGAGGAAGATAAAAAACTGCAAAAAGAAGCTGCTGCGAAAAAAGAGAAAAGTAAAGATAAAGCCGGAGAAGCAGAGAAAGAAACCGGCAAAAAAGCGGAAGAAAAAACCACAGAGCCTGTTGTAAAATCACAGGATGACGATGACAAAAAGGCAGTAGAGATACTTGATGAGGAAGTTTATCCTGCGGAGGAAGAAGAAGTAATTGAAGTCTACAGAACAGGTATTACGAAATTATCGGGACCTACAGTTGTCGGAAAAATAAACCTGCCTGCCGAAGAAAAAAGAAAATCCGTGCCTCATCAGCAGGGAAAACAAGATGGCGACACAGGGTCAAAAAGGAAGAAGAAAAGGAAAAGGATAACCAAGGATAAAGATCAGGTTTCGGTTGTGAAATCAGACCTCGGTGAAAAGAAGGAAAAGGGCGGTAAGAAAGTTATTAAGAAAAGACCCGTAAGAGTTGAGGTTGATGAAGAAGAGGTTCAAAAGCAGATAAAAGAGACTCTTGCAAGGCTCACAACAAAAGGTAAATCAAAGGGTTCAAGATACAGGAGAGAGAAAAGAGAAGCAATAAGTCAGAAACATCGGGAGGATGAAGACCGCATTGAACAACAGAAAAACATACTGAAGGTTACTGAATTCGTATCGGTGAATGAACTGGCAATAATGATGAACATTCCCGTTACCGAAATCATTTCCACATGTATGAATCTTGGTCTTTTTGTTTCTATCAATCAGCGGCTTGATGCTGAGACCATGGCTCTTCTAGCCGATGAATTTGGTTTCAAGGTAGAGTTTGTCAGCGCTGAACTTCAGGAAGCGGTTCGCGAAGTTGATGATGAAGATGAAGACCTTAAGCCTCGTCCACCCATTGTTACCGTAATGGGACATGTTGATCACGGAAAAACAAAACTGCTCGACTATATCCGCAGAACCAACGTTATTGCCGGCGAAGCCGGAGGTATTACTCAGCATATAGGAGCTTATGGAGTGACACTTGATGGAGGAAAACAAATTACCTTCCTTGATACACCGGGGCATGAAGCTTTTACAGCAATGAGAGCCCGTGGAGCACAGATCACTGATATTGCTATAATCGTTGTTGCAGCTGATGACGGTGTTATGCCCCAGACAGTAGAGGCAATAAATCATGCTTCAGCAGCGGGAGTACCTATAGTATTTGCTATTAACAAAATTGACAAACCAACTGCAAATTCCGATAAAATAAAGGAGGCACTTGCCAACATGAATTACCTGGTTGAAGACTGGGGAGGTAAGTTTCAGTCGCAGGAAATATCGGCTAAAAACGGACTTAATATAGACCTCCTGCTTGATAAAGTACTGCTTGAAGCTGAAATGCTCGAACTACAAGCCAATCCCGATAAGCCTGCATTAGGTACAGTAATTGAATCATCCCTCGATAAGGGAAAAGGCTTCACTGTAACGGTACTCGTGAAAGCCGGAACACTAAGGGTTGGTGACATAATGATTGCGGGAAGTTGTTTCGGTCATGTGAAGGCCATGTATAACGAAAGAGGCCATAAAGTTAGTGAGGTCGGCCCGGCCACACCGGCTCTGATACTCGGACTGAACGGTGCTCCCCAGGCAGGTGACAAGTTCAATGTAATGGAGAGTGACAGGGAGGCCAAAGACATAGCCAACAAGAGGGCTCAACTTCAGAGAGAACAGGGCCTTCGTACCCAGAAGCATATTACCCTGGATGAGATAGGAAGGAGAATCGCCATTGGTAATTTCCAGGAACTTAATATCATAGTTAAAGGTGATGTAGACGGATCTGTTGAGGCTCTCGGCGATTCGCTGATAAAACTATCAACTCCCGAGATACAGCTGAACATTATACATAAGGCGGTAGGCCAGATATCAGAATCTGATGTACTGCTTGCTGCTGCATCCAATGCTATTATTGTTGGATTCCAGGTACGCCCATCTCTTGCAGCCCGTAAACTTGCCGAGAAGGAGGAGATTGATATCCGCCTCTATTCCATCATTTATAACGCCATAGAGGAGATAAAATCAGCTATGGAAGGAATGTTGTCCCCCGAGGTTAAAGAGGAGATCGTTGCAACTCTTGAGATCAGGGATATGTTCAAAGTTACAAAAGTCGGCACAGTAGCAGGATGCTATGTTAAAGAGGGGAAGATAACAAGAAATACCCGTGTGCGTATTATCCGTGATGGAATTGTTATTTATACCGGCGAACTAGGATCTCTCAAACGCTTCAAGGATGATGTTAAAGAGGTTGTTGGTGGTTATGAATGCGGACTAAACATTCATAATTTCAATGACATAAAAACAGGTGACATCATTGAAGGATACCATGAAATCGAGGTAAAGAAAACTCTATAAAAGGGCTTTATATTTTTCTGCTGAAAGGAGATCGTCCGCTTCTGACGGATCTGTAATCTTTATCTTTATCATCCAGCCATTTCCATAGGGATCTTTATTCACGACCTCCGGTGATTCTTCAAGAGAAGGATTAACTTCAAGTATCTCTCCTCCTACCGGCATAAACATATCTGAAACTGTTTTTACTGCTTCAATGGTTCCGAAGATCTCCTCTTTCTGAAGTGTCTCTCCCAGGGTCTCTATTTCAATGAAGACAATATCCCCCAATTCGCCCTGGGCGAAGTCGGTTATTCCAATATAACCCATATCTCCTTCGATACGAAGCCATTCATGGTCCTTGGTATACAAAAGTTCTGCCGGTACATTCATGATATAAAGTTTTTAAAATTCTTTAATAAAAATTACAGTTTGCAATAATACTAAAATTAACGATTTTTTCAAATCCCTGCAGGCTTGTCAGCTGAAATAAGTTTTTCTCGTTGATCCCTTTATAACCATTTGTGTTTTTATGATCTTTGTCTGGAAAGGTCTGTCGTCACTATCGGTCAGATTGTTTATCAGTAATCTGACAGCCTCTTTACCTATTGAATACCCGTGCTGCTCAACGGAAGTGAGAGGAGGATCAGTAAGGTC
>CAZKWD010000054.1:0-9766 GCA_964556175.1 uncultured Rikenellaceae bacterium | reverse complement strand
CGACGGGCGAAAAAGCACAAAACCTGAGAGAATTCAGGGACCGTTTGAAAAATGTCCATCCCGGATGTCTTTATTATCATTTTTGGGGAGGTCTTTTACATCCTCATTTTGATGACCCGGAATTCCAGAATGATTTTGCCGTATGGGCATCGCGTTACCTGCATGACCCAAAGATTTCGGAACAGCTGGCAATAATCGACCCTAACGTTTTCCAGGATATTGAAGATCTTCGCAATGAGATTATTGAAATTGTTGAAGAGCGTCTATTCGAATCGGAGCATGTCCCATGGGTAAAATCCGGATATGAATTTCATTTTATCCGTTCACAGATAGTGATTTTCGATACAGGTGTAACCTATGCGAATCCCCTGGAAATGCTGGATGTTATACCAAAGATGTCGCTTGGAAGTATATTTTTCCATTTCATTGATTCCCGTCGCAGAACTCCGGGAAACAGAAATGATTTTTCTGTCTGGCTAACAGGTTTTGGTGATAAATATGAAGGACTTATAGAAGCTCTGGATAATATTGACCCCTCTTTTACAACTTTACATGAGCTTCGTCAGGAAATAAATAACGCTTTTACTAATTATTTTAAGAAGGTAACTGATGGAAAGTTTACTTGAACAATACGCCAGTGTAGTAGGAAATGAGGTGATTGATCACCTGCGACAATTGGCAAATCCCTTGAAAGGGATGAAGATTCTCCATATTAATTCGACAAAAGAAGGCGGCGGAGTGGCAGAAATACTGAATCGTCTCATTCCTTTAAAAAAGGAGCTGGGAATAGATGCCGAATGGGAAATTATTACAGGTGAAAAAGATTTTTACCAGTGTACCAAGAAAATGCATAATTCCCTGCAAGGTAACCGTGATGATATTTCTTCTTCGCTCCTGGCTGTTTATGAAAGCACTAACCTTCAAAATTTTGAAAGACTTGGAAAAAAGCTGGAAGAAGCAGATATTGTATTTATACATGATCCGCAGCCGGCTGCTTTGCTCCATTTTTGTAAGAAAAGGAAAGGCAAATGGCTCTGGCGCTGTCATATAGATGTAAGCCATCCTTATCGTCCGGTATGGAAGTATTTACGGGAATATATTAAAGACTACGATGCCAGTATATGGTCGCTTTCAGCATTTGTACAGCCGCTTTCGCATCCTCAGTATTTAATACCTCCAAGCATAGACCCTTTAAGTGAGAAAAATATCGAACTTCCGAAAAAGGAAATATCAGATTTTCTCGATTCATGGGGGATACGCAGAAATACTCCTATAGTGACACAGGTTTCCCGTTTCGACCGGTTTAAGGACCCCGTTGGTGTTATTCAAAGCTACCGGTTAATTAAGAAATATGTTCCGGTACAGTTAGTTTTAGCCGGAGGGAGCGCATCGGATGACCCGGAAGGCCAGGAGGTCCTGCAGGAAGTAAAAGCCTATGCCGGCAACGATCCCGATATACACATCCTTGAACTGCCGCCGGATGCCCACAGGGCTATTAATGCTTTACAGAGGGGATCGGATATAATCATACAAAAATCTCTTAAAGAAGGTTTCGGACTTACAGTTACCGAAGGATTATGGAAAGGCAAGCCAGTAATTGGCGGTGATACGGGAGGTATTAAACTGCAGGTTATTGATCATTATTGCGGATTCAGAGTTAGTACACCTGAAGGAGCCGCCATGCGTGTACGTTATCTCCTCAAGCATCCCGGTACCATGAAGAGGATGGGAAAGAATGCCCGGCAATTTGTATTGGACAATTATTTGATTACCCGTCAGCTCAGAGAATATCTTACCCTGATTGTAGGTTTATTATATGGCTCCAAAGAAAAAATCGAACTTAAATTGCCCCCCTCATTAACAACCGGTAAATGAGAGGTTCACTTAATATACTTCTGGTATCCTCAGAATGTGTCCCATTTGCAAAAACCGGTGGATTAGGTGATGTGGCCGGCGCATTGCCGCGGTTCTTAAAGGAACTCGGACATAATATCATTGTTGTCATTCCATTCTATTCATTTATTGATGGGAAAAAACATGATATCAATGTAACCATTGATGAAATGAATGTAAAAATGGGTTATGAAGCTATTAACTGCAGCGTCCATAAAACAACAATTCCCGAAAATGTTTCTGTTTATTTTATTGATTATGAGCCATTTTTCGGTAGATCCAATATCTATCATGACAATTATTTCAATGATTATCCTGATAATCCAAAACGTTTTTCCTTTTTATCCAAAGCAGCACTTCAATTGTGTCATGAATTAAATTTTATCCCGGATATTGTTCATGCAAACGACTGGCATACAGCAATATTACCGGCCTATTTAAAAAAAATATATAAGGATGATCCGGTATTCAGTAATACTGCGAGCGTTTTAACAATTCATAACATAGCATACCAGGGAAAGTATGACCGATACTATTACGGTTATACAGGATTGGGAGAAGAGGATTTTACACCGGATATATTTGAATGCTTTAACGCCGTCAATTTTTTAAAAGGAGGTATTCACTTTGCTGATGTGGTTAATACTGTCAGCAAAGGGTATGCTTCAGAGACTAAAACATCATTAGGAGGGTATGGCCTGGATCCTTTTTTAATCAGAAAAGGTGATAATTATGTCGGAATACTTAATGGTGTTGATTATTCTGAGTGGGATCCTGCGAAAGATACATTGATTCCTGCAAACTATTCTTACTATAATATAAAGGGGAAATCTGTATGTAAAAGTGTGCTGCAGCAACAACTGGGTCTGAAACAGACCGATAAAATTCCGGTCATTGGTATAATCAGCAGGCTCGTAGAACAGAAAGGATTATATATTCTTTCGGAATGCATTGAAGATATTATAAATAATATGGATGTCCAGTTTGCTATACTGGGTGCCGGAGATAATCAGCTGGAAACATATTACGGCAATTTACAAAAGCGATTCCCCGGTAAAACAGGATCATTTATAGGTTACGACAATAAACTGGCTCATCTGATTGAATCAGGCTGCGATTTCTTTTTAATGCCTTCATTATCTGAACCGTGCGGATTAAACCAGATCTATTCTCTGAAATACGGGACACTTCCTATTGTAAGAGCTACAGGAGGATTAAATGACACTATTGAAAATTATAACCAGGATACCGGTGAAGGTACGGGTTTCAAATTCTGGGAACCCAGTGGCAAGGCCATCTATAATACTGTCAATTGGGCCATGGAAACTTATCATGACAGGAAACCTCACTTACAGCAACTTATTAAAAAAGCCATGGAACAAAATTTTTCATGGGAAAAGAGTGTAATAGAATATGTTAACCTTTATAACAGGGCTATAGAAAACAGAATGAAATTATCAGAAAAGTAACTCTAAATCTTTGTATAAAAGCCTTCGTAAATACCTGATCCAAACAGAGCAAAGTCATATTTTACAGGATCGGCCGGGTCGAATTCCCGCAAAACAGCTGTTAATTCCTCCACTGCTTTCCAGTCATTTAACTTCCTTTTAAGAAGTCCGAGGCTCCTTGCCGTATTTCCTGAATGAAGATCGAGGGGAATAAAAAGCATCGAAGGATCAATTCTGTCCCATATTCCAAAATCAACACCATGTTTATCTTTTCTGACCATCCACCGAAGAAACATGTTCAGCCTTTTTCCGGCTGCTCCTCTGTTAATATCTGCAAAATGCTTTTCTGTTCTGGCAGGATGCGGCAATTCAAAAAACTTTAAGCGAAGATGTGTAAGACCTTCTTTCAGGGATTTACCTGATTTCATTCCCTCGAGTAACACATCCTCCATGCTGTGATATGTCGTATATATATTTCTTAGTCCTTTGATGAAATATCTGCAATCGGTTCCGTTGAAGGTCCTGTGCACAAATTTATTAAACCTGTCTAAATCTTTTTCACCTGAAGATATAATGAATTCATAAGGATCATTATGCATCAGGTCAACCAGGGAACGGGCGCTTTTAAGTATCAGGTCCCGCCGACCCCAGGCAATTGAAGCGGCAAGAAATCCTGATATTTCTCTGTCACGCCTCTCTTTAAATAAATGTGGAACAGAAACAGGATCGCATTCAATAAATGATGGATTATTATACTGAAGATATTTCTCTTCAAGGAATAATTTTATTTCATCGGCAGGAATGTCGTTATATGCCTTTTTATGACTCATTTATAATAAGCCCGTCCTTGATCTGTAAAATGCGATCCGACATATTTGCCAGCTGCCTGTCGTGAGTTACAATGACAATTGTTTGTCCGAAGGTATCACGGAGCCTGAAAAAGAGTTTGTGTAATTCGTTCTTATTTTCCGAATCAAGATTTCCGGAAGGTTCGTCAGCCAGTATGACTGAGGGATTATTTACCAGAGCACGTGCCACAGCTACACGTTGCTGTTCTCCGCCGCTTAGTTCTGAAGGTTTATGTTCAAGTCTGTCATCCAGATTCAGAAAACTCAACAGTTCTGCGGCTTTTTTTTCTGCTTCTGTTTTACTTTTACCAGCAATGTATGCAGGTATACAGACATTTTCAAGCGCTGTGAATTCCGGGAGAAGCTGGTGAAACTGAAAAACAAACCCGATATTATTATTTCTGAATGAGGCGAGTGGCCGGCCTTTTAATCGGCTTATATCTGAGCCGTTATAAAATATTATACCGCTGTCAGGTCTATCAAGTGTGCCAATTATCTGCAGCAATGTTGTTTTCCCTGCACCACTTGCACCGACAATTGCCACAACTTCTTTTTCATTAACTTCAATATCTATCCCCTTCAGGACTTTAAGATCGCCGTATGATTTAGTTATGCCTGTAGTTTTTATCATGCGGGATACGGGGATTAATTAAGGGGTAGGGCAATTAACAGATTAATCATTATTGACCTGCTTATTTAAATTATCAGCTATCTCATCCGTATCTTTTTTAATATCATCAGAAACCTCATTCAGATCTTTTTCAGTATTTTCTGATACTTCATTCACATCTTTATTGATATTATCCGCAACCTCATCCATATCCTTCCGGATATTCTCCGACACCTCATTAATGTCTTTACTTATATCGGTAGCAACCTCATTCACTTCTTTTGACAGGTTTTCCGAAAAATCTGTTACATCTTTTGTAATCGTCTGTGTAACATCATTTATATCCTGCCTTATTTCTTTTGTACTTTCTTCAAATTCCCGTTTGATATCGTCTGTTGCTTTTTTGAATTCGCGCATACTTTTCCCGAATCCTTTTGCCAGGTCAGGAAGCTTTTCAGCTCCAAACAGAATAAGGACAACAATAATGATAACAAATATCTCCTGTCCGCTCATAAATCCTGCAGATCTGATTTTAAAATACAAAGTTAATAAAAATGGTGATAATACGATACAAATATTTGCTGTCTGAAAAAATACAGGGGCGTTGCACGCAACGCCCCTAATAAACAGAATATCAAATATTTATATATTAATCTCTATGCTTTCAGCCCCTTCTTTGAGGAAGTATCGTAAACAACGGTTGTTGCTACGAATATTGAAGAATATGTTCCGACTATTATCCCTATGATCATTGCGAAAAGAAATCCTCTGATAGTGGCTCCTCCGAAGAAGAACATTGCTGACAGAACAAGAATAGAGGTTATACTTGTATTGACCGTACGGCTCAGGGTGTCATTCAATGCCATATTCAGTACCTCACTTGTAGGACGCTTACGGTGAAGCGGTAAAAATTCTCTTATTCTGTCGAAAACTACAACAGTATCGTTTACTGAATATCCGATAACTGTCAGGATAGCGGCAATAAATGACTGGTTTATTTCCATGGAGAAAGGCAGTATACCCCACAGCAGTGAATAAATACCCATAACAATTAAAACATCATGTACAACTGCAGCTAAAGCACCTAATCCGTATTGCCAGTTTCTGAAGCGTATGAATATATAGAAGAACATTATTAAAAACGCTATCGATACTGCCCAGACTGCTTTGTTCCTGATATCACTTGCAACTGTCGGACCTATAGTTTCGGAGCTCACTCTATAGTCCGAAAGAAATTCTTCTTTAGTGACATCAGGATCCAACATATCCTTAAGTCCTTCATAAAGAGTCGTTTCAACCTCATCATCCGCTCCGGTTTCATCAATTTTATATTTGGTGGTGATCCTCACCTGATTGTCACTTCCAAAGGTTACGACCTGGGGTGCCCCATCAAATTTGTCGGTAAGATGCTGTGCAACATCCGATGTTGATATAGTGTTTTTAAATCTCACAACATATGTTCTACCACCGGTAAAATCGATACCCTGGTTCAATCCCCTGATAGAAAGAGATACTATGCCAATGATTATTATAATCAAAGAGATCGCGTAAAATATTTTCCTTTTACCCAGGAAATCGACATGAACATTTTTCAGGAAATTTTCTGTGATTTTTATTGAGAAGGTCAATTTGGCATTTCTTTTCAGTCGCCATTCATAAATAAGACGGGTTATAAATATTGAAGAGAAGAGTGAAGTAAATATCCCTATTACCAGTGTGGTAGCAAATCCCTTTATCGGTCCTGTTCCGAAAACATAAAGTACAATACCTGTAAGCAGGGTGGTGATATTTGAGTCGAGAATTGCGGAGAGGGCTCCTTTATAGCCATCGGCAATAGCAAGTTTAATGCCCTTTCCTGCTCTAAGTTCCTCACGGATTCGTTCATAAATAAGTACGTTGGCATCCACTGCCATACCCATAGTGAGGACTATACCGGCGATACCAGGGAGAGTAAGTACAGCGCCAAGGGAGGCAGATACGCCAAAAATAAGGAAAACGTTGGCAAAGAGTGCTAAATCGGAAATACTTCCCGCACTGCGGCTGTAATAGAAGATCATATAAACCAGCACTATTATAAATGCTACGATGAACGAGATCATACCCGCATTAATCGCCTCCTTACCCAGTGTAGGACCAATGATAGTATCTGAAATAATTCTTGCAGGAGCAGGCAGCTTACCTGATTTCAATATATTGGCAAGGTCATCAGCTTCTTCTATAGTAAAATCACCCGTTATTTCAGTACTGCCTCCGGTAATTTCATTCTGCACCCTGGGGTAAGAACGCACATAGCCGTCAAGTACCACCGCTATGCATCGGTTAATATTTTCACGCGTCATCCTCTGCCAGGTTTTGGCTCCTTCGGCATTCATTGAGAAATCAACCTTGACTTCCGATCCGGTAATCCCTGAAGATGGTCTGGCGCCGGTGATCACGTCACCACTAAGAGGTGGGCGGCCATCACGGGTCGTAATCTTGATTGCGTGTAGTTCGTAAAGTGTTTGTGACTCGTCATATTTATAAGAATTCTGACTCCATAAAAATCTCACATCGCGGGGAAAGAAAGCTCTTACCTGATTCATATTAAGGTAGTTGTTAACTTTCGCAGTATCTTTCCCGCTTGCCAGTCCTACCATACTGGATGGTAATGCCTCTCCCTGGGCGGTTACACGTGGATTCAGAATTCCAAATAACGGATTCTGTAATGTAAATCCCTCAATTGTTGTTGCAGCTGCCGACTGCATGGTATCCTGTTCTATAAGATCGAGCAGGGATTGGTCTTCTTTCTCTGTTGTATCAGCGGCAACAACCTCTTCAACAGGTTGTTCTTCAGCTGTTTCAATTTTCTGTTGGCTGTCAAGAATCTCTTTCAGCAGACTATTTGCCTGCGAAAGATAGCCTATTATCTCACTATTTTCATAGGTCTCCCAGAATTCAAGGTTAGCAGTCCCCTGCAGCAGCTCACGGACCCTCTGCGGGTCTGTCTGGCCGGGAAGCTCAATAAGGATCTGCCCTTTGGTAGCCAGCTGGGTTATATTAGGCTGGACTACCCCAAAACGGTCGATCCTGGTTCTCAGAATATTAAATGCGTTAGAGATGGCAGTGGAAACCTCTTCGTCAAGAACTGCAAGTACATCCTCGTTTGTTGAATTGAAATTGATCCTGTCTCTGAGATCAACAGTACCAAATATCGCTGCCAGTTTTGCATTTGGATCAATCTCCCGAAAAGCTCTTCCGAAAAGTGTAAGAAAATCAAGCTGACTCTCCTTCTGATATTGTTTTGCCAGGGCGAGTGCCTCAGCAAATGATTTATCCGTACTGTAATTTGAGAGCGCTTTCAGGATATCTTCAACAGAAACCTCAAGGATTACATTCATCCCTCCTTTAAGGTCAAGACCAAGGTTGAGCTCTCTTTGTTGACATTCCTTGAAGGTGTAACCCAGAAAGCTCCATTCTTCTTTTGTAAGTGTCGAGATTGAATCTATGTACTGATTCTGCCTGACCAGACTGCCCTGGGCATATTCCCTTGCATCTTTCTTTACTTTACTGGTTGCTATTGTAAAGGAAAGCTGGTATACAGATACCAGCGCCAATGCAACTGCCAGAATGATAACGACTGCTTTGTTTTGCATTATATCTCTTTTGAATTATTCTGTAACTTGATTATTGAGGCGCAAATATATTAATTTTTTACATAAAAAAAGGCTGAATATTCAATATCCAGCCTTGTTGTCAGAATTATATATGGTATTAATCAAGAAGCATCTCGTAGTCTGTTCCCAGTGGTTTATCATTCAGAAAATCAAAAAGTGCCAGTTTTCTTATATTAAAGAAATAATTCCAGTAGTACTGCAGTGCCATAACATATGCTCTTCTGTTCTCATCTTTTTTTGTATCGGCATTATTCAGTTCGAGGACAGTTATTTTTCCAATGAGGAATCTCTGTTTGGTAACCTCGTACATTTTTGTAGCTACAGTATCCGATTTTGCTGCAATAGCAACCTGTTCGGACTGAAGGTTGAATTGTTCAACATCGAGATAAAGGTTTTGATCAAAATCAATAAGTGTCTGCTCTGCTTGCACCTGTGCCAGCTGAAGGCTCGACTGTGCCATCCTGTATCTACCCTGGCCCAGTCCCCAGTCAAGTATCGGTAAAGTTATCCCGATCCTGACAGTTTGCTGCTGATTGGATTGTTCATATGCTTTCATAAAAACGGGATCCTGGTCCCTCATACCAAATGAGGCAGTAAGATTTGCATTAAGACCTTTTTCAGCCTTTGCCTGAGCAACATTGCTCTGGGCAGTAAGAAGTGTAAGCTGCTGATCCAGGATTTCAGGATTATTTGCATGAGCGAGGCCACGAACTTCTTCGACATCGATCTGGAGACCAGGGATTTTATTCGGAAGAATAAGTTCTATCCTTACATTCTCATTGAACCCGAGAAAGGATCTGAGTCGTATCTCCCTGTCTCTCAGATTCATCTCAGCCTGTTTTCTTGATGTCTCTGAATTAAGCCAGGAGAGCTGCATCTGAAGAAGTTCATCTTCTGCAATAGTACCCAGATTATAACGTCCCTGTGCCATTCTCCACAAAGTATCTGCATTCAGATAGTTCATTTCAGAAATCTGTTTGTTTATCTGGGCAAGAGCAAGGGAAAAGAATATCTGTACAGCCTGAATATGAACATCTTCCATATTTTCCAGATAGGTCTTTTTAGCAGACTCATATTTTAATGGTTCTGTTTTCTTCTGCCATTTGAGCTCATTGTATCTGAAAATAGGCTGAACCAGTCTGATACTCACAGGCGCAGTGATATAGTTATTCTCATTTGACTCAAAATCATTTTCCAGCGTAAGATCTGATTGCAATGAGATAGAACCACCTGTCAGTCCTATATTTTGAGTTAGAGACAAAGAACCTATTGTTTGGAGTATGTTGGTGGAAATATAATCATACTGGTTGTTCA
>CAZKWD010000053.1:6955-9785 GCA_964556175.1 uncultured Rikenellaceae bacterium | reverse complement strand
ATCTACCTGTCTCCTGCTTTTATTGTATTGATAAGGATTACCCCGTTTGCCCCTCTCACTCCATAGATTGATGCTGAGGCATCTTTCAGAATCTGGATCGATTTTACCATACTGGGATGTATATTATCAATCGACTCAGTAACATTTCCGTCAACAACAAACAAAGGATCTGAATTAGCATTGTTGGTTGATATCCCCCTGATAATAATGCTCTTCCCGAGTACCTGTAAACCAGGTACTGAACCACGCAGCAGGTCATAAATATTTGTATATGAAGAATATTTTATTTCAGTGGCGTCTATTTTATTAACCGGCAGTGTAAGGTCATTTTTTTTGGTAACGCCATAACCTATATCTACCACCTCATCATCCTCCTTTTTATTCTGTACTTCACTCTGCAGGGCAGAGGCCTCTTCGAGTACAAAATTTATTGAGGTACTACCGTCAATAGATGCCTCTGCTGAAGCTCCATACATAGTGAATATTGTTATTGTCCCGGCATCAGGCCTGACTTTTAGTTTATAGAAACCTTCATCGTCAGTTACTTTACCTGTATTATTCTTATCAAGCAGGATCATTGCACCGGCAACCGGATTCTTTCCGGCATCCATTACATAGCCGGACACCGTGAATTTTTTGTTCTTCTTTTGACCGGGCATGTCATTGATCAACAAAAATGAGAAAATAAGTAATAAGAGTAATTTAAGCTTCATGGTGGTTTTCTTAGGACTGATGTAATTTACAAATACCCAAATATATGAACAATTATGCAGTTAATTTTCAATTTCACCAATCAGAGTGGCTGAAGTACATCTGTCAATCCTGACCTTCACATATTCTCCCTTTTTCTTATCCTCTTTTGGAAACACAACAATCTTGTTTTGTGATGTGCGTCCTGATAAATGATCTTCGGATCTTTTTGAAAATCCTTCGATAAGTACCTCAAATACCTTACCAACATCTTGCTTTTTTGATTTTGCCGAAAGCCTGTTTTGAAGTGATATGATTTCGTTCAACCGTCTGGCTTTTGTGTTATCCGGAACATCATCCTTTAACCTCCGGGCAGCCCTGGTTCCGGGTCTTTCATTGTATCTGAACATGTAAGCAAAATCAAAACCCGCCCATTCCATCAGTGACAGTGATGCTTTATGATCTTCTTCAGTTTCGGTGCAAAAGCCTGATATCATATCGGTTGAGATTGAACAGCCGGGAAGAATAGTACGGATTGCCCTGATCCGGTCCATATACCATTCCCTTGTATATTCCCTGTTCATGAGCTTCAGTATCCGTGTGCTGCCGCTCTGTGCAGGCAGATGAATATGCTTGCAGATATTATCATGCCGGGCGATTACTTTTAAAAGGTCATCTGAGAGATCCTTCGGATGTGATGTTGAAAACCTGACCCTTAGCAATGGATCAATCAGGGCGACTTGTTCAAGGAGTTGAGGAAAACAGGTAATTCTGCCATTGTTTTCCCACCGGTACGAATCAACATTTTGCCCGAGAAGAGTAACCTCCCTGTACCCTGATTTGATTAATTGTGTTACCTCCCTTAGCACAGATTCGGGATCACGGCTTCTTTCTGCTCCCCTTACATAGGGAACCACGCAGTATGCACACATATTATTGCAGCCTCTCATGATGGATACAAAGGAGGTAACCCCGTTCTTATCCATCCTCACCGGTGAAATGTCGGCATATGTCTCTTCATGAGATAACAATACATTTATAGCCTTATGACCCGATTCAGCATCCGCAACAAGCTGAGGCAGTGTTCGGTAAGCATCGGGCCCTATGACAATGTCAACAAGCTGTTCCATTTCAATCACCTTTTCCCTGAGCCGTTCTGCCATACATCCTGCCAGTCCTACGATCAATCCCCTGTTTTTCTTTTTCAGATGCCTCAGGGCTTTTAGTCTGTTCCAGATACGATTTTCAGCATTTTCGCGGACTGAACAGGTATTGAGAAGAATTAGGGAAGCCTCATTTATGTTATCTGTAAGCCTGTATCCTTCTTTAAGGAGTATTGATCCAACAACCTCACTATCAGCCACATTCATCTGGCAGCCATAAGTTTCGATATATAATTTCTTTATCAAGATAAAGTGTATAAGTGAAAGGCTGCAGGCATCAGGCGTTAGGAAAATTATTAATATAAATCCTGACGCCTGTTGCCTGACGCCTAACGCCTGCAATCGCTTCACAAAAGTATAAACTATGCCCGATGTATTAAAGAAATATTTAATTTAGCATCGTATTATAAAATTTGTTTTATGTCGGGACACAGTAAATGGTCAACAATCAAGAGGAAAAAAGGAGCAGCAGATGCCAAAAGGGGAAAGATCTTCACAAAGATCATAAAGGAGTTGATGATTGCCGCAAGAGAAGGAGGAGGGGATCCTGAATCAAATGCCCGGCTGAGGCTTGCTGTTCAGAATGCAAAAGGAGCCAACATGCCCAAGGATAATATAGAAAGGGCGATAAAAAAAGCTGTCGGATCTGATGCGGAAAGTTATTCTGAAACAACATTTGAAGGTTACGGACCTTTTGGGATCGCTGTTTTTGCAGAGTGTCTTACCGATAATAACAACAGGACTGTAGCTGCAGTGAGATCAACATTCAATAAGAATGGAGGAAGCCTGGGCACTAACGGATCTCTCAGTTTCCTTTTTGAAAGAAAGGGAGTATTTACAATCAGTAGTGAGGGACTGGCTCAGGATGATCTTCAGCTTGAAATGATCGATGCCGGAGCCGAGGATTTTGAGATTGAGGAGGATACTATTGTAATTACTTGTGCCAAGGAAGATTTTGGCAGTGTCTCAAAAAAACT
>CAZKWD010000053.1:0-6855 GCA_964556175.1 uncultured Rikenellaceae bacterium | reverse complement strand
TTATTCTCCTGTAAAAAAGAAGATAGTGATTTCTTATGGGAGAAATCATTCGGACAGGGACACGCATATTATCTTAAATCTACACCTGACTCAGGATTTGTCAGCTGCGGATCAGTAGACAACAACCCTTACCTTATTAAACTCAGCAAGGATAAAAAAACCCTGGTTGAGTTTCAATCAGAAAGAGGGGGGCTGTTCAGTTCAGCCTGGTCCGATACATCCTGTTATATTGCAGGAGGAAGCAGTAACGGTAAAATGTTTCTTTCAGGTATCGATAATGACGGGAGTATGTTATGGGATACTCTGATATCGGCCTCATTTAACATAGGCCTCACCAATTTATCCTATTACGGAAACGGGGATTTTCTGGCAGTGGGGACACCATTTCCTGATTCAACCGGTTCAGACAATACAGGCATTCTTTTCGTAAAATTTGATACAACAGGTTATATTATTGAGAAAAAGGAAGTTGCAGAAACCGGCCTGATCTCAGTCAACAGGATCACAATGGATGGTTCGGGAAACATTTTTCTTCCTCTTACAAGAAGAAAAAATACTGGTAAAACACAGGCAAGCACTGCAAAATACACACAGGATCTGAATAAATTATGGGAAACGGAATTATTTAATAATCCGGATTTCGGAGCAGAAAGCCTGGGAATTATTAATGGTAACGACGGCAATATATATATATCAGGCAATACAGAATTATCGGTTGAGGATGGAGTATTGAATAATTCATTTCTGGCATCTCTCTCTTCTTCAGGATCAGTCAACTGGAAGAAATACATCGAAAAATCAAATGCCGGAACCGCACTGATCTTTGACGAAAATGGACTGCTGATGATGCTTAACCGGAACTGTTTTATTGTCAGTATGGCCAACCCTGATGATGGTTCAGAAGCCGGAAGATTAAGAATGTTCGATGTCTGTGATCCTTATAATACTGATGCTGTCGGAGCAGACTTAGATCTGACATACGAAGGCAATCTCCTGATAGCGGGTTCACTGGGAGGCAGCTATTACCTGGCACTGAAATCACTGTTACAATAAATTGTACCAGCTGTATGGTTCGAAAAATAATTTTACTGATCATTGTGATTATCCTGGGAAACGGGTTGTGTTACTCACAGGCTTTTGTTAAAACATCTGATCTCTTCAGGAGACCATATGCTGAAGGCGGAGAACTCAGAATTAATCAGGATACGGCACTTGACACCCTTTTAAGTCGTTATATTCTGGCATCAAAACAAAAACGGACACAGGAAGGATCACAAGGAATGGAAGGAGTCCGGATACAGATTTATTACAGTTCTGTCAGGAATGCCCGTGAGGAATCAGCCAGGGTGAGAGCAGAATTCATAAACAAATTTCCCGATATCAGATCTTATGCCCAATACAGGGAACCAGGATATTTTATGGTCAGAGCAGGCGACTACAGAACCAGGACTGAAGGATTCAAGGATCTCCTGAGGGTAAGAAAGGTATTTCCGGATGCCTATTTCGTTCCGGCAATAATTTACTTCCCCGACCAGGGCAAAAACTAACTATGAGCGAAATAATCAAACATGAATGCGGCATTGCAATGCTGAGATTGCTTAAGCCGCCGGAATATTATATTGAGAAATACGGTTCATGGGACTATGGCCTCCAGAAGATGTACCTGATGATGGAAAAGCAGCATAACCGGGGGCAGGATGGAGCAGGTATTGCAGGGATAAAACTAAATGTTCAGCCGGGGAAACGGTACATTTTCAGGCAGAGATCAAACCGCACAGATGCCATTAAAGAGATCTTTGATCATATTTATGAGGATATTGGCAGGATCAACATAAAAAATACCAAAGACGCTGTTTTTATAAAAGATAATATCCCATTTGCATGCGATATTTATATGGGGCACCTGAGGTATGGCACCTATGGCAGTTATAATATTGACACTGTCCATCCTGTAAGCCGGGAGAATAACTGGAAATCAAGAAATCTTGTCATGGCAGGCAACTTCAACCTGACAAACGTAAGTGAAGTATTTTCAGACCTGATCGATCTTGGACAGAATCCCGTGGACTTTTCTGATACGGTTACAATACTCGAAAATGTTGGTCACAGACTGGATGAGGAAAACGAAAGACTTTTCAGGCAATTCAAGGAACAGGGCTTGTCGAAAAAAAATATCTCCCCGCTGATAGAAGAAAATCTCGATCTTGTTAATGTACTCTCAAAGGCCAGTCGCAACTGGGACGGAGGTTATGTTATGGCAGGAATGGTGGGGCATGGGGATGCTTTCGTGATCAGAGATCCGTCAGGTATTCGACCGGCATTCTATTATGCTGACGATGAAGTAGTTGTGGTGGCATCCGAAAGACCTGTGATCCAGACCATATTTAATGTCAGAACCGATAATGTGACTGAACTTCCTCCTGCCCATGCCATAATAATAAAAGCTTCAGGCAAAACCTCTGTTGAAAAGATCAGGGAAGAAGCAGAACAACGCAAGTGTTCGTTTGAAAGAATATATTTCTCAAGGGGAACAGATAAAGATATTTACAGGGAAAGAAAAAAACTGGGAGAATTACTGACACAACCTGTTCTGAAGGCTGTGAACTATGATCTTGAACATGCTGTGTTTTCCTATATTCCGAATACTGCTGAAAGTGCATTCTACGGTCTTATACAGGGGGTGGAAAATTACCTGACCCGGTCAAAGGTTGAAACAATAATGCAAAACAAAGAGACGCTGACGAAGGAAGAACTTGAAAAAATAATCAACCGGAAACCACGGGTGGAAAAGATAGCTGTCAAGGATGCAAAACTTAGAACATTTATTGCCGTTGACAGCGGCAGGGAAGATCTTGTGGGACATGTATATGATGTAACTTATGGAATAGTAAAAAGAGGCGTTGATAATCTCGTTGTTATAGACGATTCTATAGTCAGGGGCACAACACTAAAGAAAAGTATTATAAGGATTCTCGACAGACTTGATCCTAAAAAAATTGTCGTAGTCTCTTCTTCTCCACAGATAAGATACCCGGATTGTTATGGGATTGATATGGCAAAGCTGGGGGATCTTATTGCATTCAGGGCTGCAATAGAATTATTGAAAGAAAGCGGCAAAGCCTCGCTTATTAATAAAATCTATGAGGATGCAAAAGTCGAGCAGTTAAAACCCGTCGAAGAGATACAAAATATTGTCAGAGAGGTATATAAACCGTTTTGCGTCGAAGAGATCTCTGGAAAAATATCATGCATGCTTAAAACTTCTGATATAAACGCGGAGGTTAAAATAGTCTTTCAATCAATAGAAGGATTGCATGAGGCATGCCCGCATCATGCAGGCGACTGGTATTTCACAGGTAACTATCCCACTCCGGGTGGAAACAGAGTAGCCAACCAGTCATTCATTAACTATATCGAAGGCAGAAATATAAGGTCTTACTGATTTCCGTGCGAAAACCACCTTATCATGAAGTCATGCTTATATGAGGCGAGATGTCTGTTGATCTTCTCAACATAGATATCTCTTAATGTGATCATTATCCCTGTTTCCTCAACATTCCCGAAATGATGATTGATAAAAGTGCCGAAAGTGCGCATTGTAGGAGAAAGATTCATATATGCATTGATTAGCGGAGGGATCGATTCACCCAGCTTTCTTACCTCAGAGGAGAGTATCTTATAATCTTCCTTGTACCGCTTTCTTGTAAATAATTTCCTCATTTCATCCTCGTGAAGATCAATCATTGCCGGTTCGATCGGAGTAACCAGCTGATCCGGATCACCAAAATGAGTTTTAAGAAAATAAAGAATCATATTTCTCGCATTCTGATTAAAATGAGAATACATGGTGACCTTTCCGAAAAGATACTTAAGGTGGTGATTATCAAGTATTATTGCACCGAGTCCGTCCCAGAGGTTGTCGAGAGCAAACAGACTCTTTCTGCCCCTGGCCCGCGATTGATAATCGGGATGAACAAAAGAGCGTCCCAGCTCCATCATGTGAGGATAATATTTTGACAGAAAATCTTTGGAAAAATTAAAGTAAGATGATGAAGCAAGTTTCGTGATATCACATTGAACGCATTCTTTTGGCGGGAAGTAAAAGCGATATCCGCCTACAATTTCCCTGTTGTCGGGATCCCATACTATCAATTGTCTCTGAGGTTCCTCTTTGGTAGTATCAAAATTGTCAATATCTATCGATTTGCCGGTTCCTCCTCCGGCATGACGGAAGGTGATCTCTCTTACCCTTCCCACTTCTTGCATAAGAACGGGAGAATCATTATTGTCGAAGATGTATACCTCATTGTTTGCATTATTGGTCTTTCTTAACAACCTTTCTTTGGTAAATTCCGCAATTATCTGATCTATCGGCAACTGGTCAACAACGGGTTCCATTTTTAGTTATTTAATATACGGTTTTCGAATATATTATCCGAAAATTCGCATGCAATTTAGTATTTTTTTGTTAATGTGTTATCAGTCAATGAGTGATTCGAGTTCATATGATCTCGATTTCACCCATTCTGCCCATTCGGGTAAGGATTTTGAGCTGTCAAATGTTTGCCATGGAATAGCTTTACCGAAAACAAGGGAGATATCTCTTCCCCTCTGCCGGAACATCTCATCGGGAAGATATAACATCTCAATATTCGATCCGATGCCTAAAAAGGTCCTCATATTCGCAAGGGTATAAAAAAAGTTAGAATTTCTGCCTGAAAAAAATGCCGGAATAATATCTCTTTTATGCTGTATGGCTTTATATATGAAGCTTTTATGCCACACAAGATCCTTTATTATACCCCGTTTTTTCCGTGAACACAAACCTGCCGGAAAATAAAGAATCTGGCAGTCTGAAGCGTATGCCTCTTCAAGCGACCTTACTGCCTCTTTTACCTGGCCGCCATGTTTGTTTATAGGCAAAAAAATACCGGACAGGTTCTTGATATTCATGAGTATATCGTTGACAGGGAATTTTATATCATTGTAATATTTCGATAACTCATTAATGAAAACCAGTCCGTCGAGACCACCCAGGGGATGATTTGAAACAAAGAAATACCTTCCCCGGGAAGGTATGTTCTCTGTCCCGTAAGCTATGTATTTTATTTCAAAAAACTCCAGCCCTGCGGCAACGAATTCGGTATCTTTTAGATGCCTGTATTTCTCCAGAAAGTAATTTAGCTCGTCCTGGTGGACAATCCTTTTCAGATAATTGATGAAGAATGACGGAACAGTTTTTGCAAGAGACGGATTTTTAGATCTCAGAACATCCTCAACATCAATTTTTAAAAGATCCTGTGTTTCTGAAGAGTGTTCCATTAAGTTCATGAATTAATTGCGAGTGGCAAATTTATAACTTTTTCAGATCATATGTACTTTGTCCCCTTCTCCAGGAGTGAGTCTGTTCTGCAACAACGGGAGGTCGGGGTGAGGCAAGAACCAGTGTGAGAGCATTTGAGGGTGATTAAATGAGCATCTTCCTAAAGTTATTAACAAAAAACTAAAAAAAGTGGAGCAAAGTGGGGGCAAGTGGATATTTTTTGCTTACTTTAGCTTTTTATATGCTAACGAGAGGTCATGGCCACATTTATAGGTGATTATACGTGCAAGGTCGATGTCAAGGGAAGGATTATCCTTCCGATGGCATTTAAGAAGCAGATGCCTGCTGACGCACGTGACCATTTTGTGGTACGGAAGGATATTTTCGAAAAGTGTCTTGTGCTATATGCACTTGAAGACTGGAACAGGCAGCTGGCCAGGATCAGGAAGAGGATCAATCCCTATAACCGGGAGCATAACACATTCCTGAGAAATTTTTTCAAGGGAACGGCAGAACTTACACTTGACAGTAACAACAGGATGCTCATACCCAAACGGCTTCTTGACATTATCGGAGCAGGGAGGGATGTGGTTCTTGCCGGCCAGGATGGAAGAATAGAGATCTGGGCAGCTGATATTTATGAAGGGCTGGATATGCCAGCTGATGATTTTGCCAGCCTGGCTGAAAAACTTATGGGTGGCAGTGTTATTGAACCTGACGAATAATGGCTTATCATATACCCGCACTGCTGGATGAGAGTATCGAAGGGCTGAATATCCGGCCTGATGGGGTTTATGTTGATGTTACCTTCGGCGGAGGAGGGCATTCGATGGAAATACTGAAGCATCTTACAACAGGAAAGCTTATTGCATTTGACCAGGATGAAGATGCAGGTATAAACGCTCCTGAAGATAAAAAATTCACCTTCCTCAACCAGAACTTCCGCTTTCTGAAAAACAATCTGCTATTTATCGGGATAAAATCATTCGACGGATTGATTGCAGATCTCGGTGTATCGTTTCATCAATTTGATGAACCCGGCAGGGGATTCACATTCAGGCATGATACGCCTCTTGATATGAGGATGAATAAAAGCAGTCTCTTAACGGCAGCCAGCCTGATTCAAACAGTCGGTGAACCGGTCCTTGCAGATATTTTTTTCAAATACGGCGAACTTCCAAATTCAAGGAGAATAGCAAAGGAGATAATCTCCGCCAGGAAAGACAACCCTATAGTAACAACAGGCGATCTGTTATCTGCCATCAGGAAACTGACTCCTGTAAGGCAGGAACATAAATTCTATGCAAAAATATTCCAGGCCCTCAGAATAGCTGTAAATCACGAGATCGAATATCTAAAAGAAATGTTCCTCCAGGCTCTCGAAATGCTTAATAAAGGCGGGAGACTGGTGGTCATTACATATCATTCGCTTGAAGACCGGGCAGTGAAAAATTTTTTCCGCACAGGAAATTTTGAAGGTATAGCGAAAAAGGATTTTTATGGCAACAAGGAAACACCTTTCCGGTTGATAA
>CAZKWD010000052.1:6586-9902 GCA_964556175.1 uncultured Rikenellaceae bacterium | reverse complement strand
TTATACCTCTTGTCAACAATATCTGCTCCTCTACGAAGAGCCTCATATGCTTCATAGTTGCCTCTCATCTGGAAGGTTGCCATGAGCCTTTCACGCATAAGCTCCAAGTCATCCTCCGAAGTTGTGGTGACATTATTTACCTGGATCATAAAGACTCCATTATTCCCCTTTACAGGACCTGCTATTGTACCCTGCTTTGCCACAGAGGCTGCTGCTATAAGGGCAGGTTCATTTCCGACACCTGGCACACTGTATGATCTGAAATTCACCTGAGTGGCCTCCTGTACATTAAGATTCATTTCGGAAGCAATTTCATCAAGACTCTTCCCCTCAAGACTCTCCTTTTTGAAATCATTAGAAATAATTTCGGCCTTTTTATCTTTCAGAATAATGAATCTTATATCATTTTCAACATCTTTTAGCGGCGCAATTCCCTCTTCCTGTACAGCTGTACAGAATGCAACAACATACTTATCGCTTATTTCAAAAACGGCCTGGTCGGAAGCATCAAGAATGATTTTTCCCTTTTCGGCCGAGAATAATGAAATAATGAGAGTTCTTGGGTTTTCAAGCCCGGGAAGTGTTTTCTGTCGTGGAGTGACATTATTTGCAACCCTCTTATTCAGGTTCTGCTCAGCAACCGTGTTGTTGAATTTCTCAAGAGTGTTGTTTGTTCCTGCAAACTGGCTTGCTTCACTGTATATCCTCTGGTTAGTAGTGGAACTCGCAATTATTTTCCTGTCAACTGTACCAATATTATATTTCCTCGATTTTCCTGACTGGTCAAGGATTTCTATGATATGAATTCCATATGAGGTCTCTGCCGTAACAATTTCTCCCTTTTTCCCTTCAAAGCAGGCATTGTTGAAAGGAGTAACCATCATGCCTTCAGGGAACCAGCCAAGATCACCTCCAACCTGGGCAGATCCCTGATCATCAGAATTGTTAATTGCAAGTAATTCAAAAGGAGTACCGCTCCTGATCAACCTTATCAGGCTGTCAGCCATTATCTTAGTCTGTGCAAGAGTTCCGGTTTGTCCCTGTGTAAGCAGTATATGTCTTACATGTACTGAATCAGGCCTGTTAGCAAAATCAAGCAAACGGACCACCTTAAAAGAATCATCTTCTCTGTAGGGACCAAATACATCTGTCTTATCCTCCTTTTTTACAAAATCCCTCAGATTTTCGGGGATCTCGTCGATTGTAAGAAATAAATCCGAATAACGAGTGTCAGCATTGAGATTAATAAACTGAACAGGATCTGTTGATTCCGAAAATTCTTCAGCAATTTTATTTATCCACTCTTCTGCCTGCCTGATATCTTCTTCAGAAGGTGTTACATCAAAGGTTACATATTCAATATCTCTAAAAGCATTTCTCTCAAATGTCTCTTTATGCTTTGCATAATATGTTTCAATATCACCGGCAGTAATTTTAACAGAAGAATCAGGTATCGCAGCATAGTTTTTCTGAATGAAACTAAAGTCAACAGTTGAACTGGAAAGAGCCATGTCAAATTCAGCCTGTTTCGTAGTGGCGTATAAACCCCTGGATACCAGGTTGTTGTATTTTGTATTCATCCTGTCGCTAACGATCTCATTTTCAAAAAAGAGCCAGTATTTTTTTGCGGTTTCATCAGTTTCCATATTCTTCAGAAAGTTAACAAGAAAGGATTTATTGAAGAATCCGGTAGACTGATCAGTAAATAGTTGCCTGACAATAGGATGAGGGTCATTTCCAAGTACAAGCTCATCAACCTCCTCAGTGCTTACTCCTATCCCCAGGTCATTGTACTGCTTATCCTGTATCTCCTCCCTGACCATTTGCTGCCATATCTGTTCCCTTATCGACTCGGCAGTTGCTTCATCAATTGTTGTTGTTCCTGAAAGTTTATATATTTCAAACAGGTTCTGGACTCTCTGTTCAAAGTCCTGGTAGATAATCGTTTCCCCTGCAATCTCTCCGATTTCGTAATACTCACGTACTTTCCTTCTCTGTCCTTTGCCATTACCGAAAAAATCACTTACAACGAACAGGAAAAGAGAAAGACCGATAATCCCTGCCACCAGAACTCCTGCTTTTTCCCTTAAAAACTGAATTGCTGACATTAATAAATATTTAAAGATTAATAGATAGTGCCTTTTTAAAATCAGGCGACAAATATAACAAAATTTGAATAAAAAACAGAGCTCATTATGCTACTGAAGTCCGATAAGACAATGAACAAAAAGTTCTCAATAGACACCTGAGTTACATACAGAAGGGGGGGGGGTGTATTAAAATAAATAGTTAAAAACGTGTTAACATATATTGAAAAAGGGGTAATCCGAAAAAAATAATGATAAAAAATGTAAAATATATAATAAAAATGGGGGGTGGTATTATAAAAAGTATATTTTTGCAAAAAAATATTAAGTATGGCAGAATTAAGATTTAGTGCATTAAGAGAAGTATTCAACAGGGGATCTGTTGATTTTGAGAAACCGTCAAAAGTCATCTCCGAATATTATGGAAAAGATGTTTTTGACCTTCATAAGATGGAACATTATCTCTCAAAAGAGGCTTTTAAGATTGTAAAAAAAGCTATTGAAGAGGGAAAATCGCTTTCAAGGCAGGAAGCTGACCAGGTGGCAATAGGGCTTAAAGCCTGGGCAATGGAGAGGGGTGTAACACATTTCACCCACTGGTTTCACCCGCTTACTGACGGTACTGCTGAAAAACATGACGTTTTTCTGGAAATGGGAGATAATGGTCATGTGGTAGAGAATTTTTCAGGTGAATTTCTTGTTCAGTCTGAACCAGATGCCTCCAGCTTCCCGAGCGGAGGCATAAGAAATACATTCGAGGCAAGGGGATATACTGCATGGGATGTGTCATCGCCTGTATTCATAGTAGGAAATACCCTCTGTATCCCAACAATTTTCGTTGCATATACCGGAGAAGCCCTGGATTATAAGGCACCCTTACTTAAAGCACTCTCGGAACTCGACAGGGCTGCAGTTGATGTTTGCCAATATTTTGATAAAGATGTGAAGAAAGTAGTTGCAACCCTGGGAATAGAACAGGAATATTTTCTTATTGATGAAGCATTATATTATGCACGTCCCGATATTGTTCTGGCTGAAAGAACACTTATGGGACATCAATCGTCGAAAGATCAGCAGCTTGCTGACCATTATTTCGGATCGATTCCGGAAAGGGTTATGTGCTTTATCAAAGATTTTGAATGTACTGCTCATAAGCTTGGCATTCCTGTAAAAACACGCCATAATGAGGTGGCTCCCAACCAGTTTGAATGTGCCCCGATGTTTGAGGA
>CAZKWD010000052.1:0-6486 GCA_964556175.1 uncultured Rikenellaceae bacterium | reverse complement strand
CACGCCATAATGAGGTGGCTCCCAACCAGTTTGAATGTGCCCCGATGTTTGAGGAGGTAAATCTTGCTGTAGATCACAATCAGTTACTTATGGATATTATGAAACGTGTAGCCCGCAAACATAAATTCAGGGTACTCTTTCACGAAAAACCATTTGCAGGAATAAACGGATCCGGGAAACATAATAACTGGTCGATGGCAACCAACACAGGAGTCAACCTTCTTTCTCCGGGCAAAAATCCAAAAACCAATCTTCAGTTCCTCACATTCCTGGTGAATGTTGTTAAAGCAGTGTATGACAGTAATGAACTGATAAGGGCATCGGTAATGAATGAATCAAACTCATATCGTCTTGGAGGCCATGAGGCTCCTCCGGCTATTATCTCAGTCTTTCTCGGTTCTTATCTTACCGATATGCTTGCCAGTATTGTCGACAAAGTAACTGACAGGAAGATGACTCCGGCTCTGAAGACTGAACTGAAGCTCGGCATTGGCAAAATTCCTGAAATATTACTTGATAATACAGATCGTAACCGGACATCACCCTTTGCATTTACAGGAAACAAGTTTGAATTCAGGGCTGTTGGTTCCTCGGCGAACTGCAGCGCTGCTATGATAGTTTTGAATACGGCCGTTGCTTACCAGCTTACAAGATTCAAAAAGGAGGTTGATCAGATAATCAAAAAAGGCAGAAAGAAAGATGAAGCAATTTTCCAGGTTCTGAAGAAACACATCCTTGAATCCGAAAATGTTCTTTTTGAAGGCGACAATTACAGCAAAGCATGGCACGAAGAAGCCGCAAAGAGGAAATTATGCAATATCCAGGGTGTTCCTGAGTCGCTTAAATGTTATCTGACACTTGCTTCAAAGGAGGTGCTTCTGGGTTCAGGAGTTTTTACAGAAAAAGAGCTTGAAAGCCGTGTTGAAGTTGAATTTGATAAATTCACAAAGAAAGTCCAGATCGAAGCAAGAGTTCTGGGTGACCTTGCAATAAACCATATTGTCCCCACTGCAATTCGTTACATGACATCCCTTATAGAAAATATAAAAGGATTAAAGGATATTTTCAATGACCTTGAGTATGAGCGGCTTGCAGGTGCCAGAAAAGAGATGATAATAATTATTTCTGACCATATTTCAAATATTAAGAAAATGGTAAATAGTATGGTTGAGGAGCGTAAAAAGGCAAATGTCATGGAAGATTCATTTAAGAAAGCCCTTGCCTATGAGAAGAAAGTCAAACCTTATCTGGAAGAGATACGTTATCATATCGATAAACTTGAACTCATGGTTGATAATGAAATTTGGCCGCTGCCGAAATACAGAGAACTGTTGTTTACGAGATAGGGGAAGGGTTTTTTTAATAATAATTGTTATCGCTGATCGTTAGTATTTAATGTCAATCTAATGAAAATAATTACTTTTATGGCCGGAGGAAAAGGGTAGCATGAAAAGGGTCCTATTCTTAATATTATTATTGACGTTCATCGTTGTTCAGGAATCACCTGCACAAAAGAGGAAAGCCGAAAGAGCTTATGCTTCTTTCGAAGCCGGTGAATATTACGAAGCGATCGATTTGTTTAAAGACTCATATTCGAAAACAAAAAGGTCAGATAAGATCGCCCGTGCAGAGCTGATATACATGATAGCGGAATGTTACAGGCTTGTAAATAATTCCAGGAATGCGGAAACATGGTATAAGCTTGCTGTGAGGTCGGCAGCCACAAAACCGGAAGCGCAATTATGGTATGCGGCTTCTCTGAAGAAAAATGGCAAATACAAGCAGGCAATAGAGGAATTAAAGAAATACAAGCAGATAGCTCCTTCCGATGCAAAAGCCGACCAGGAAATACGTGCCTGTGAACTGGCAATTGAGTGGCAGGAAAACCCCGAAGCATATAAAATTGATGAGATCAAGGACCTTAATTCAAGGGAATCAGACTTCAGCCCATCCTTCGGGCGCGATGATTTCGGAGTAGTCTTCTTTACCTCTTCACGTGAGGATGCTACAGGTAATAAGACCCATGGCGCAACAGGACAGGGATATACCGATATCTTTGAAAGCCGTCTCGATAAGAAATCGAAATGGAGTACACCGGTTCCGGTAGATTTGATAAACAGTGAATTTGAAGATGGGACACCCTGCTTTACAGGCGACTATAAGGAGCTCTATTTTACCAGGTGTGAAGCAGGAAAACGCGAAAAAAAAGGCTGCATAATAATGTATTCAAAAAGATCTGGTGATAACTGGAGTAAACCTGAAAACCTGGAGATATTTCCCGATTCTATGGTTGCAGCCCATCCTGCTGTATCTGCTGACGGACTGACTATGTATTTTGTATCTGATATATCGGGAGGATATGGAGGGAAAGAGATATGGGTAACTACCCGCTCCGGAGCTGGGAGTGACTGGTCAACTCCAACAAACGTGGGGCCGGATATCAATACCGGAGGTAATGAACTCTTCCCGTTTTTAAGAAACAACGGTACGCTTTATTTCTCCTCTGACGGATTGATAGGCATGGGAGGACTTGATATCTTCAAAGCTGTCCCTCAGCCTGATGGTTCATGGATTGTAGAAAATATGAAAGCGCCTGTAAACAGCTCTGCTGATGATTTCGGAATCGCCTTTGAGAATGAAAATGAGCGGGGGATCTTCAGCTCAACACGTAAAGGAAGAGGAAATGACGATCTGTATGCTTTTGAGTTCCCTCCATTAACATTCAGTATTACCGGACTGGTGAAGGATGAAAAGACAGGCAGTGCAATCGAAAGTTCAACTGTACAACTTATTGCCAGCGACGGGTCAAACCTTCAAACAGAAACAGGAACAGGAGGTGAATTCAAATTCTCCCTGAAACCGGATGTTGATTATATTTTTCTTGCTTCAAAGAGAGGCTACCTGAACGGTAAGGAGAAGGAGACTACAAAGGGACAGGAGAAGAGTCGCGAGTTCATGGTTACAATTCTTCTTACGGCTATTGATAAACCAATAGAATTACCGAATATTTTCTATGATTTTAATAAGTACGACCTGAGACCGGAGTCAATGGTTTCCCTCGACAAGCTTGTTGAAACACTTAACGACAATCCGAATGTAACAATTGAATTAATGTCGCACACTGATTCAAGGGATACTGAAGAGTATAACTATGAACTTTCCCAGAGGAGAGCCCAGTCAGTTGTCCAATATCTTATTGAAAAAGGTATAGAACCTGATCGTCTTTCAGCAAAGGGTTACGGTGAATCGAGCCCCAAAGTTGTTGACGCTTCAGTAGTAAATCAGGCCTCATTCCTGAAAACCGGAATTACGCTTACAGAAGAATATATCAATAGCCTTCCAACAGAGGAGCAGAAAGAAATAGCTCACCAGATAAACCGCAGGACTGAATTCAGGGTTCTGAGAACTGATTATGAGCCGCCGGTGAACTGAAAAATTAGTACCATGTCTTCGGATTCCAAATACAGCAAACGCGGTGTTTCATCATCAAAAGAGGATGTCCATATCGCAATAAAAAACATTGATAAAGGCCTTTATCCCAAAGCCTTCTGTAAAATAGTCCCGGATCTCCTGGGTGGTGATCCCGATTACTGCAACATAATGCATGCCGACGGTGCAGGCACAAAGTCGTCACTTGCCTATGTCTACTGGAAAGAAACTGGTGATATGTCGGTATGGAAAGGTATAGCCCAGGATGCGATCGTAATGAACCTGGATGACCTGCTTTGCGTGGGAGCTTATAATAATATTCTGCTTTCATCAACCATAGGACGGAATAAGAAACTTATCCCGGGAGAAATTATTTCAGCAATAATAAATGGCGCTGAAGAGTTCCTTGAAAAACTCAGAAATCTTGGGATCGGAATATATTCCACAGGTGGGGAAACAGCCGATTTAGGCGACCTTGTAAGGACAATTATTGTTGACTCAACAGTTATTGCCAGGATGAAACGGAAAGATGTAATTTCAAATCATAACATAAGGGCAGGAGATATTATTATTGGCCTGGCTTCGTACGGACAAACAACCTATGAAGATGAATATAACAGTGGCATGGGAAGTAATGGTCTCACCTCAGCCCGACATGATGTCTTCGGGAAATATCTTGCAGACAAATACCCGGAAAGCTTCGACCCGTCACTGCCGGAAGATCTTTTATACTCCGGAAAAATGGAACTTACAGACCCTGTAAATGGCCTGAATATAGATATGGGCAGGATGGTGCTTTCACCCACCAGGACCTATGCACCTGTCGTGAAAAAAATAACAGAGACAATACTCACCGGGATACATGGCATGGTCCACTGTTCGGGGGGAGGACAAACCAAAATACTGCATTTTATTGATAATCTGCATGTTATTAAGGACAGCTTATTCCCTTTGCCCCCTCTGTTCAGGATCATTCATGAGCAATCGGGAACTCAATGGAAAGAGATGTACCAGGTATTCAATATGGGCCACAGATTCGAGATTTACACTGATGAAAAAAATGCAGCCGAAATAATCAACATAGCCTCCGGCTTCAATCTCGAAGCAAAGATAATAGGTCATTGTGAAGCTTCAGAAAGCAAGAAGCTGACAATAAGATCTGATTACGGATCTTTTGAATATTAGATTTTATCTTCGATTAAACTATAAATATTTTATTAGTCCCTCTTCACCTTTTTTCTTATCTTCGCACGCTGAAATTTAATCTATGGCCCGTAATCTTATTCTTGAGAAGCTGGAGGGTGTGAAATCCAGGTTTGTTGAAGTGGGTGAATTGCTGAATCAACCGGATATTCTTTCCGATATGAAGAGGTATGTAAAGCTGAACAGGGAATACAAGGATCTCAAGCCGATTATTGAGGCTTATGAAAAATATAAACTTGCCCTTTCAAATATTTCCAGTGCAAAACAGCTCCTGTCTAATGAGAAGGATGAAGAGATGAGGGAGATGGCCAAAGCTGAACTGGAAATGCTCAATAACCAGATACCCGGAATGGTGGAGGAGATTAAACTGCTTCTCCTTCCTGTAGATCCGGAGGATGACAAAAATGCTGTTGTTGAGATAAGAGCAGGCACGGGAGGAGATGAGGCAAGCATTTTTGCCGGTGACCTTTTCAGGATGTACTCAAAGTTTTTTGAGCTGAGTGGATGGAAAATAGAAGTAAACCGATATTCTGAAGGAACCGCCGGAGGTTATAAGGAGATTGTAATGAGCGTATCGGGAGAAGGTGTTTATGGAATTATGAAATATGAATCGGAGTCCACAGGGTGCAAAGAGTACCCCAAACCGAAACACAAGGGAGGGTACATACATCAGCAGCCTCAGTTGTGGTTCTTCCCGAAGCTGATGAGTTCGATGTCGTAATTAAACCAGAAGACATTAGAAAAGACACCTATTGTTCTTCAGGTCCGGGAGGACAGTCAGTTAACACAACATATTCCGCAATTCGCCTGACTCATATTCCGACAGGAATAGTTGTCACCTGCCAGGATGAGAAATCACAGCTTAAGAACTATGACAAGGCCCTGAAAGAATTGAGAACCAGGCTCTATAACCTTGAATACCAGAAATATCTCGATAGTATTTCACGCAGGAGAAAAACCATGGTGTCAACAGGTGACAGGTCTGCGAAAATAAGAACCTATAACTATCCCCAGGGCAGGATAACCGAACACAGGATCAACCTGACCATGTATAATCTGCCATATATTCTCGACGGAAATATTCAGGAATTGATAGATAAACTTCAGATGGCAGAGAATGCTGAGCGACTAAAGGAAAGCAATATATAAAAATCTGAATATGAATCGCATACAATTATTTAACAACATTATTCAGAAAAGATCATTTTTATGTGTCGGTCTCGATACGGAAATTGAAAAGATCCCTTCATTCCTGAAAGAAGAAAAAGACCCGGTATTTGAATTTAATAAAAGGATAATAAATGCTACGCATCAGTTTGCCGTTGCATATAAGCCTAATGTTGCATTTTATGAATCCAGGGGCTCTGATGGATGGATTTCGCTGGAATCAACAGTTAAGTACATTAAAAAGAGACACCCTGACATCTTTGTTATTGCTGATGCAAAAAGGGGCGATATTGGGAACTCTTCTAAAAAGTATGCACAGGCTTTCCTGAAAAACATGCCTTTTGATGCAGTTACGGTTGCTCCGTATATGGGAGAGGATTCAGTTACTCCATTCCTGTCGTATGATGATAAATGGGCTGTTTTGTTAGCACTGACATCAAATAAGGGAGCAGATGATTTTCAGTATCATGATGAAGACGGCATCAAGCTTTTCGAGAGAGTCCTCTCCGTATCGAAGAAATGGGGTACAACCGATAATATGATGTTTGTGGTAGGAGCCACACGTGCAGAAATGATAAACGAAATAAGGAAAATTGTTCCGGATCATTTCCTGCTCATTCCGGGTGTCGGAGCCCAGGGCGGAAGCCTTGCTGAGGTTGCAAAATATGGACTTAACAGTACATGCGG
>CAZKWD010000051.1:0-10010 GCA_964556175.1 uncultured Rikenellaceae bacterium | reverse complement strand
CTGGAAATGGCGGCTTGGTTTTTCAGAAGCTCCAATAAGGGCTACTACTGGTTTTTCAATACCGAACTTTGTGGCCATTTCAACAGCATAATTTGCCATTGCCACCTTTTGATCAAGATCAGGAAAAGGTATCACTGCAGGGTCGGTAATGAACAGAAGCTTATGGTATGAAGGGACCTCAACTGCGCAAACATAGCTCAGGACGGCTCCCGGGGTCATGAGTCCCGATTCCTTTTCCATTACCGCCTTCAGAAATTTGTCGGTCCCAACCAGGCCCTTCATAACAATATCTGCCGTACCGTTTTTTGCCAGTCTCACGGCTTCGGCTGCTGCTTCTGCTTCATCGTCAATATCGATGATCCTGAATTTTGTATGGTCAATACCCTTTTTACTACAGACATTTTTTATCTCCCCGCTCTTCCCTATCATTATTGCACTGACAAAACCATCATTTACTGCCTTGCCTATGGCACCTACAGTATTAATATCCTGTGCCCAGGCAACGGCAATAACGTGCATCTTCTTAAGAATCAGCACCTTTTCGACCATTTGATCAAGAGAACTGATCATATTCAGATTATTTGCTGGCTGCTGCTGCGAGAAGTATACTGTCGTATTTTGCCTGTTCCGAATCTGACCTGGAAGTAAGGACGATCGGTACCCTGGCGCCAAGGATCACTGATGCAACTTTTGCTTTGGCGAAGAAAACGAGTGATTTATAAAGGACATTACCAACTTCAATATCGGGCATCAAAAGCAGGTCGGTGTCACCGGCAATCTCACTTCTTATCCCCTTATGTCTGGCACTCTCAAGGCTCACCGCATTATCGAATGCCAGGGGGCCGTCAATAATGCAATTCTTTATCTGGTCACGCTGATTCATCTTTGAGAGAAGTGCGGCGTCAAGAGTGGCTTCCATATTTTCGTTAACCATCTCCACAGCTCCGAGTACTGCCACTTTTGGCATAGTATAACCAAGTCTGATAAGACAGTTTACCGAATTGTTAATTATGGCGATCTTGTCTCTCAGATTAGGTGCGATATTCATTGCCACATCGGTTACTGCAATAACCTTATGATATGTTTCAACTTCAAAAAGTGCAAAATGAGAAAGAAGATTCCCGGTACGCAGTCCCCATTCTTTATTCAGAATACATTTGAGTAAAGTAGAGGATCCAACCTTTCCTTTCATCAGGATATCTCCCTCATTATTGTTCACCATTTTTACTGCCATTTCGACAGCCATTTCAATACCAGGCTCATGAATGATCCTGAGTCCTGAAATGTCATAATTATTGGCTGCGCATATATTCTGGATACTCTCTTTATCACCAATAAGGATGGGTTCTATAATGTTATCTTTCCATGCTCTTACTACAGCGCTGAGAGATTGCTGGTCCTGAGCTGTTGCAAGAACAAGCTTCTTCTTTGGTCCGCCGGCCACTATGTTTTTAAGGTCTGCAAGGGTCTTTAATACCATATATTATTTGTTTTATTTTTAAGATGTAATTTGTTCAACAATTGATCGGGTATCAGAAGCTATAACAAATTCCTCATCTGTAGTTACAGACATTACCGTAACTTTTGATTCAGGTTTTGAAATGATAAGATCAGCACCCCTGGATCCGTTATTTACTTCATCATCGAAAATGATTCCAAGGCTTTCCATATCAGAGCAGATCATTCTTCGCATATTGAAATCATTCTCTCCTATCCCGCCGGTGAAGACCAGGAGATCCGCCCCGTTCATGGCTGCACAATATGAACCAATGAATTTCTTTGCCTTGTATGCATACATTTTCAGGGCAAGTATTGCCTTTTTATTGCCGGCATCAGCGGCGGTTTCAAGGTCACGCATATCTGAAGATATCTGTGAAATACCAAAAACACCACTCTTCTTATTTATCATATTATTAACACCCGTGACATTAAGATGCTCTTTATCAGCAATATAGACAAGAACGCCTGGATCTATCTCTCCGGTACGTGTTCCCATTATAAGTCCGTCAACGGGGGTAAATCCCATTGATGTATCGACTGATATGCCATTCTGCACGGCAGTTATTGATGCACCATTACCCAGGTGACATGTTATGATCTTAAGCTCTTTAATGTCTTTGCCGAGGATCTTTGCAGCTTTATATGCAACAAATTTATGACTTGTTCCATGGTAGCCATACTTACGTATCCTGTATTTCTCATAATACTCATATGGTATAGCGTACATATAGGCATAGTCGGGCATGGTTTGATGAAATGACGTATCGAAAACGGCAACCTGCGGAATGCCCGGGATAAGCTTCTCCACTGATAATATTCCTTTAAGGTTTGCCGGATTATGAAGTGGTGCCAGCTCAATGCATGCCTCAATATTCTTCTTGACATCGTTATCAATAAGGACACTCTCCTTATAGCTCTCTCCGCCGTTAACAACCCTGTGACCCACGGCTTTTATTTCGTTGACATCTCTGATCACTCCATATTTTGGATCGCACAGGACCTCCATTACCATGTTGATACCCGTGGTATGATCGGGAATATCGGTGATCACCTTATATTGTTCCCCTCCTTTCGGAGTGTGAGTCAAAATACTCTCATTCAACCCTATACGTTCCAGAAGTCCTTTTGCTTTCATTTCGCAGCCGTCGGACATATTAAACAGCTGGTATTTGATTGATGAACTTCCGCAGTTTAAAACCAGAATAATCATTTTTGTATAATATATTTTCGTAAGTGAATCTATCTATTTTACTCCCGCTGCCTGGTTTGCAGTTATTGCGATCATGCTCACAATATCGTTTACGGAGCAGCCTCGTGAAAGGTCATTTATAGGTGCTGCCATTCCCTGCAGTATGGGTCCTATGGCTTCAGCATGAGCCAGTCGCTGGACGAGTTTATAGGCTATATTGCCGCAGTTCAGGTCGGGGAAGATAAGCACATTTGCTTTTCCGGCAATCTTACTTCCCGGAGCTTTTTTCTGTCCTATAGCTTCAACAAGCGCTGCATCGCCCTGCAGTTCACCGTCAATCAGGAATTCCGGAGCCATCTGCTGTGCAATCTGTGTTGCATTTATCACCTTGTCGACCATCTCATGTTTAGCACTTCCTTTTGTTGAGAAGCTGAGGATCGCCACTTTTGGTTCAATTCCGGCAAGAACCTTTGCAGTATGGGCTGATGCCACAGCTATCTCAGCCAGTTCCTTATCAGTTGGATCCGGATGAACGGCCCCGTCGGCAAAAATGATAACTCCATTCTCTCCGAAGCTCTTATCGGGCAGAATCATGATAAATGCACCTGATACAACTGAAATACCGGGAGCTGTCTTAACATATTGAAATGCAGGACGGACAACATCTCCTGTTGCATGGTCAGCACCGGATACCTCGCCATCAGCATCACCGCTTTTTATCATCAGAACACCAAGATAAAGCGGATCTTCTATGAGCACTGATGCCTCTTCTCTTGTCAGTCCTTTGCTTTTTCTCAATTCAACCATAAGGTCGATGTACTGTTCTTTTTTCCCGTGCGATACAGGATCAACAATCGTCGCTTTTTCAATATTTTTCAGACCCAGTTTTGATGCGTGAGACTCTATTTGTGCAGGATCACCCAATAGAATAATCTGAGCAAGCCCCTCAGCAACAGCAATATCTGCAGCTTTTATTGTTCGCTCCTCGTATCCTTCAGGCAGTACGATCCTTTTATTGTATTTCTTTGCATTCTGCTTGATACTATCTAATAATTCCATTGTATATCAAGATTTTAAATTGTCCGAATTTTTTGTTTTAAATGTACGAAAAAAAAGTCCGAATATGCAATTCCGTAAAACATGATTATTCTCAGTGTACTGTTTTTTTTTAAATTAGCGGCGCGAAACTGAAATATGGATACTGAAGCAATATACTCACGTCTGGATTCTCTCGCAGACGACCTTGAAGGTGATCTTAAATATGACAGGATCACAAGGATAATTTATTCAACCGATGCATCTGTTTATAAAGAGATGCCCCTGGCTGTAATATGGCCAAAGTGTGTGTCTGATCTCAACAAGATCATTGCATTCGCCTCAAAGGAAAGAATTAGTATCACCATGAGAGCAGCAGGAACATCACTTGCAGGCCAGGTGGTTAGCTCAGGTATTATTGTTGATATCTCGAGATACATGAAAAGAATCATAGAGATAAATGAAGAGGAGATGTGGGCAAGGGTGGAACCCGGTGTAGTGCTCGATGAGCTGAACCTGGAACTTAAAGAGAGGGGTCTCTTCTTCGGTCCCGAGACGTCGACTTCGAGCAGGTGCAACCTGGCAGGGATGGTAGGGAATAATGCATGTGGTTCTCATTCTGTTATTTACGGATCAACCAGGGATCATACTCTTGAACTGAAAACCATCCTGAGTGACGGAACCGAGGCATCATTCGGGCCTGTTGACAGAGAAACCTTTAACAACAGATCCCGATTACAGAATCTTGAGGGTGAGATTTACCGTAAAACAAGGGAAATGCTTGATGATCCGGTAAACAGGAAAAATATACTTGAGGAATATCCCGATCCGGGTATACCACGCAGAAATACAGGCTATGCCCTTGATCTTTTATTTTCCAGTTGTGTATTTGATGAGAAATCCGAAACGCCTTTCAACTTCTGCAAGATCCTGGCTGGTTCTGAAGGAACCCTTGCTGTCATCACTGAAATAAAGTTGAATCTTGTTAAGCTGCCTCCATCGAATAAAGCCCTTGTATGTGTTCACCTGGAAAAAAGAAATGATGCATTTTCAGCTAATCTGATAGCATTAAAACACAAGCCGGCTGCTGTCGAAATGATGGATGATAAGATACTGGAGCTCACGGAAAATCATACCGGTCAGAAAAAAAACAGGTTTTTTCTTGAGGGAAAACCAGCTGCCATTGTGATTGTGGAATTTGTGAGAGAGACCTGGGGTGAGATCGAGAATGTCACCGCCTCTCTAATAAACGACTTTAAATCAGCAGGATACGGATATACATTTCCTATTGTGACCGGTAAGGATATCACAAAAGTATGGGATCTGCGCAAAGCCGGCCTTGGAGTGCTGGCTAATATGAAAGGTGACTCCAAACCGGTATCCCTCATTGAGGATACTGCAATCAATGTTGAGCAGATGCCGGAGTATATAGCTGATTTTGAAAAGATGCTTTCAGCTTACGGGAAAGAGTCGGTGTATCATGCTCATATCGGGACCGGCGAACTGCATATAAGGCCTATTCTTAATCTTAAGGATCCGGCAGATGCAGAGCTTTTCAGAACACTGGGCATTGAGACAGCCAGGCTGGTAAAAAAATACAGGGGATCGATGAGCGGCGAACATGGAGACGGCAGGCTCAGGGGTGAATTAATTCCGTTGATAATAGGCGAACACAATTATAATCTCCTGAAAGAAGTAAAGAAAACCTGGGATCCCCAGAATATACTGAATCCGGGTAAGATCACCGACACTCCTCGGATGAACACTTTCCTGAGATATGTACCGGGAAAAGAGACCCCTGAAATAGAAACAATATTCGATTTCTCATCAACAGACGGTATAATAAGAGCTGCCGAAAAATGCAACGGGTCTGGCGATTGCCGTAAGACAAGCATTCTCGGGGGAACAATGTGTCCATCCTTTATGGTTACCGGTGAGGAACAAAATTGCACAAGAGCCAGGGCAAATATACTCAGGGAATTTCTGTCAGCTGATAAGGATAATCCCTGGGATCATAAGGAAATTTATGAAATTCTTGATCTATGTCTCTCCTGCAAGGGCTGTAAATCAGAATGCCCTTCTGAAGTTGACATTGCAAAGCTGAAAGCCGAATTCCTGCAACACTGGTACGACAAACACGGTATACCTCTGAGGACTATGTTGATAGCACATATAACACTCCTCAATAAGTTAGGCTCTGTCGCACCTGTGATCTTTAACTTCTTTGTGAAAAACAAACTGATATCAGGACTGGTCAAGCGAATTGCCAATATTGCACCGGCAAGGTCAATACCTTCATTACACAGGTTTACATTGAGGAGATGGATAAGGAAGAATCTGGAGTCTTTAAATCCGAAAGAGCCTTCAGGTAATGTCTGTCTGTTTATCGACGAGTTTACGAACTACAATGATGTACCGACAGGAATATCTGCAGTCAGACTTCTCACATCCCTGGGTTATAATGTTATGACAGTAAACCATGGGGAGAGTGCAAGAACATATCTTTCAAAAGGTTTATTAAGAAAAGCAAGGAAGATAATACGGCGGAACATCTCTGTCTTTTCAGATATTATCAATGAAGAGATGCCCCTTGTTGGTATTGAACCTTCAGCCATCCTGGGATTCCGGGATGAATATCCTGATCTTGCAGGTGATGAATTGAAAGAGGCTGCCGGCAGAATTGCGAAAAACAGTTTTCTCATTGATGAATTTATTGCCCGCGAATTCAGGTCAGGTAAAATTAAAAAGGATTTATTCGCAGATGACCATTGCGAGATAATCCTGCATGCTCATTGTCAGCAGAAGGCTATTTCTTCATCTAATGGTACGATAGAAATGCTCTCCATACCGCCAAATTACAGTGTAACAGAAATCCCTTCAGGCTGCTGCGGAATGGCAGGATCATTTGGCTATGAAAAAGAGCATTTTGAATTGTCCAACAAGATCGGTGAACTGGCACTGTTCCCTGCGGTAAGGGGAGCCGGAGAGGATATAATTGTTGCGGCTCCCGGTACAAGCTGCAGACATCACATCAAAGATGGCACGGGAAGGATTGCACTGCACCCGGTTGAGGTTCTTTACAGGGCACTCAGAAAATAAAAAGTCAAAGGTTCAAGGTAAAGTCATCAGCATCTTCGAGGACGGGAAATTTGGTACGGAATTCAGATAATTCCTCCATTGAGATATCTGCCGTAATTGAACATTCCATATCCCCTGCAGAGGCAATAACCACTCCTTTTGGATCAATTATCATGGAGTCACCCACATAATTAATTCCTGCACCATCGGTGCCAACCCTGTTTGATCCGGCCACAAAGCATTGATTTTCAATTGCCCTTGCTTTAAGCAGTGTCAGCCATACATCGCGCCTGGCTGCCGGCCAGTTAGCTACATTTATTAGCAGGTCATAATCATTCCTATTCCTGCTCCACACCGGGAACCGGAGGTCGTAGCATATATTCGGGCAAATCCTCACCCCCCTGAAGCTGAAAGTATGTCGTGTTTTCCCCGGAGTAAATGACTGCTCCTCATTAGTCATCCTGAACAAATGCCTTTTATCATATGACCATAATTTTCCCTCAGGTGTAACTAATATCAGTCTGTTAAAGAACATGTTTTCATCCCTGACAATATAACTGGCACAAACACCAAAGTTACCCTCCCCGGAGATATTTTTTATCCATTCAAAAGTGTCAGCATCAGGTGGTTCGCTTAATTTTTCAGGATTCATTGAGAAACCTGTATTGAACATTTCCGGCAGAATAACCAGATCTGTACCGGGTTTTATATCTGATAATAACCGTTCTGTCCTGGCAAAGTTCCCTTTTTTATTTTCCCATTCAATATCGGGTTGAACAATTGTAATTTTCATTTCCAATAGTGTATGATAATAAGGTTGAGGTATAGTAAAAAAAAAGTACAGGAACGTTATGCCTGTACTTCAATAATATGTCTGAAAGCAATTTACTCTGCTGTTATGGATTCGTAATAATCGTTTATGATTCCACTGACAAGCGGTTTATAGTAGAGCCAGAAGAATCTGCGGGAGTCATCTGGTTTCTTCGTATATATTATACCTTTAAGTTTTTCCACTCCCCGTAACCTTGATGTCCACATTGGAAGATCTGTCGAAGTAAAGTCGCCTGAGAAATAATAGGTTCTCTGAGTTATGGGTTCCTGTATAACTGCCGGGAACATTTTGGTGAGTCCATATTCAAGCAATGCAGAATCTCCGTCTTCTGTTGTATTCAGTTCAAAATGTGAAATTACGTTATTTGCCTGAGGGTCAACAATATCGAACCATTCGCCGAAAGAAATTGATTCCGGCAGGCTATATTTTGCACGATAAGTTGTATCAGTTACGATCTGTACCGGCTGGCTGTTAACATGAGTTCCTTCCTCAAGAACTATGATTGCTTTATCTCTGAGAAGTACTACACCCGGTTTACTGAATTTCCAGGGATTTTTGTACTGTTTGCGGTACATTGTTGTAATCCATAAAGGGAAGTCTTCGCTCAAAGTATCAAGAGATGTGAAGTATTTTCCTGTCCAACCCATATATTTAATCCCAAGTCTCTCCTGAATTCTGTACGCTTCATATGCCGGCGTGGGGTATTCAAAATTGTTATATTCAAGCAGGATAAGTTTATCCCTGTCCTTTATCTCCTTAATCAGGAAGTTATCATTGCTGTTAAGTCCGCCATACAGTTTCCGTGACCGGCGGCTTTTGCTTATTCCCTGGTACCAGTCGTTAAAGAATACTCCATAGGTGTCAGTAAAATAAATAACATCGGCCTTTTCCGCAATATTTATAACGTCAGCCAGACGGTAATCATTTCTCCCCCATAGTTTGGCTTTCTTTGGGCGAGTAGGCATGAATCCATAATAATCTTTCCTGTAAGAATAACTTGACTTATTCTCCTTTTTGACAAATCTGTCATTCGTTAAAACCCAGTTCAGCGATTTGTGTTTTACGCGTTCAAATGTTGAGACAGTCTTGTCGACTATAATGATATCCAGAGGCTTTTTTGTCTGAAAAGTCCAGCGAAGCAAATTTATTACCGGCAGAGCTAAAAGGACCACCAGGATAATAATAACTATAAGCAGAGGTTTTTTCATAGCTGAATTGATATCTGAAAGTATTCAAATATTAACACTATCTAAGTGTAGTGGTAAAATCTCCAAATCAATTGTTAAATGTATTAATTTATTTTTGTTTAAAGAAAATAAATTTCGACCAATTTAGTAAAAATTATTTAACCGCAAAACTGTTAATACCCGCAAGCTGTGTTATAGCCTCTCTTATCAGCACCTCCTTTCAATACACCATCGGGCAGAAACTGTATGGCATTTACTTGTCCGATAGTCGGTCTCAGCTTTGTCTCATGTCCCATTTGTCTTAATTCAAGCAAAGTCAGACTGTCCAGACTATTAGCCTCATAGCTTATCCAGTCGGGCTGCCACTGATGATGAAACCTTCCTGTATCAACGGCTTCACCTATACTCATATTATGTTCAATAACATTTATTATTACCTGAAAAACAGACGTAGGTATTGTTGAACCCCCGGGTGAACCTGCTACCAGAAAAAGTTTTCCATCTTTTTCAACAATCACGGGGGTCATTGAACTGAGCATTCTTTTCCCGGGCTCTATAGAATTTGCTTCCCCTCCGGTAAGACCGAACATATTTGGGACACCAGGCTTCACTGAAAAATCGTCCATCTCGTTATTCAGAAGGAATCCGGCACCATCAACCACAATACTGCTGCCGAATGTGTTATTCATTGTAGTTGTTACTGATACAGCATTTCCGAAGTTATCCACTACGGAATAATGTGTAGTCTCTTCGCTGACATACCCCCCGGGGGAGCCTGCTTTGATTTCAGAGGATGGCGTGGCAATATTCATATTAAAATCGCTTAATCTCTCCTCCAGATAATTATGGTTCAGCAGATCATCTACAGGGATATTTACAAAATCCTGGTCACCTGAGAACTCAGCTCTGTCTGCATATACTCTTTTCTCAGCTTCGGTTATCAGGTGTATTGCCTCTACTGAATGGAATCCCCACTCTTTCAGGGGAAAGGATTCGACCATACCAAGAAGTTGAAACAGGATTATTCCGCCGCCTGACGGGGGTGGTACAGATATAAGTATATAATCTTTATAATTAGTTACCAGCGGTTTACGTGATACTGACCTGTACTCTGAAAGGTCCTTTTCTGTTATCAATCCGCCGCCGCCAATATTACCGGCTTCAGGATAACATACTGCAAGAGCAAATC
>CAZKWD010000050.1:0-10200 GCA_964556175.1 uncultured Rikenellaceae bacterium | reverse complement strand
AGAACAAGTAGAATTATGGATGAGATTGTTACTGAATACTATAAAGATAAAAGATAAAAGATAAAAGATAAAAGATAAAAGACAAAAGTACAAAATAAACAGTTAAACCAGATTGATCCCCTCCTGGGAGGGGTTTGGGGTGGGTTTTTTAAAGAAATCAAAAATAAAATTATGAAAGGTATAATTCTCGCAGGCGGTTCAGGGACAAGGCTTTACCCGATCACAAGCGTAATATCGAAACAGATGCTGCCGGTATATGACAAGCCGATGATATATTATCCTTTGTCGGTGCTGATGCTGGCAGGGATACGTGAGATACTTATTATATCCACCCCACGTGACCTGCCGGGATTCCGTAACCTGCTTGGGGATGGATCCCCGCTTGGTCTGAAATTCAGCTATGTGGAACAGCCTTCGCCTGAAGGACTGGCACAGGCGTTCATACTGGGTGAGGAATTTATCGGAAATGACCCGGTTTGCATGATACTGGGAGATAATATCTTTTATGGTCACGGATTTGGAGATACCCTTCTTGATACCGCAAAACTTAAAGAAGGGGCCTGTGTTTTTGGTTATTATGTCACCGACCCCGAACGTTATGGAGTCGTGGAGTTTGATAAGAACCGTAAAGTAACAAGCATAGAGGAGAAACCCGCCAAACCCAGGTCGAACTATGCCGTTACAGGGTTATATTTCTATGACAATACTGTAATCAGCAAGGCAAAATCGCTGAAGCCGTCAGCACGCGGTGAACTGGAAATAACAGATCTCAACAGGCTCTATCTGGATGAAGGCAGTCTTGAAGTAAAACTTATGGGCCGAGGAATGGCATGGCTCGATACAGGTACTTTTGAGAGCCTGCTCCAGGCAGCCAACTTCATTGCCACTCTGGGACAAAGGCAGGGCCTCAAAGCATCATGCATTGAAGAAATAGCATACAAAAGAGGATTCATAGATAAAAATCAGCTGAAAGCTCTTGCAGAACCTCTTGCCAATAGCCAGTATGGTAAATACCTCCTTAAGATAGCCTTCGAGGAGATCAGTTTTATTGAAGGATCAAAGTAAGAATCCGGGATATGGAAAAAGTCGAAACAGGGTTTACAGAGCTCTACATCATAAAACCGGAAATATATTCCGATTCAAGAGGATATTTTTTCGAAAGCTACAACAGCGAGTCTTTCAAAAAAGCAGGGATACCATTTATTCCTGTTCAGGATAACGAATCAAAATCGGCCAGGGGAGTAATACGCGGCCTTCACTATCAGCTCAAACCTCATGACCAGGCAAAACTTATAAGGGTTGTTGAGGGAAGTATATATGATGTGGCTCTCGATTTACGTAAAAGTTCAAGGACTTTCGGAAAATGGTTCGGCATTGAGCTCGACTCCGAAAGCAAACAGCAGCTTCTTATCCCGAGAGGATTTGCCCACGGTTTTTCTGTATTAAGCGAAGTGGCTATTGTACAATATAAGGTTGACAATATTTATAATAAGCTGCTGGACAGGGGGATAGCCCTTACAGATCCGGTTCTTAACATTGACTGGAGACTGGGTGATACTGTTCCTGTCATCAGCGAAAAAGACCGGAAAAATCCTCCGCTGGCGAAAGCTGATATGAACTTTTAAAATTATCTTTAAACCTATGGCAGTTATTCTTATCACCGGAGCAAATGGTCAGCTTGGAAGTGAGCTAAAAAATGCATCAAAAAACTACTACGGATACGACTTTATCTTTACCGACATTTCGAATCTCGATATCTCCTCCCCCGATAAAACTGCTGATTTCATCCATGAAACCCGGACTGACTGGATCATAAACTGTGCTGCTTATAATTTCGTTGATAAAGCTGAAAATGAATATGATAAAGCTTTGCTGATCAATGGGATCGCAGTCAAAAATATTGCTGAGGCTATAAAAGGATCGGAGTGCAGATTCATACATATATCTTCCGATTATGTTTTTGACGGACAGGCAAATACACCATATAATGAAAGTTCTGTCCCTAATCCCCAGGGTGCATACGGACGTTCAAAGCTCGAGGGTGAAAAGGGTGCACTTCTTCATCATGGATCAATGATCATAAGAACATCCTGGCTATATTCCTCATACGGTTCAAACTTTGTAAAAACGATACTGGCCAAAGCAAAAGAGCATGACTCCCTGAAGGTTGTTTTTGATCAAACCGGAACACCTACATGGGCTGCCGACCTGGCAGAGGCCCTATTAAGCATTGTCGCAGGTGTGATCAGGAACCAGATGGCTTTCAATGCCGGAGTCTATCATTATTCAAATGAGGGTGTATGCAGCTGGTATGACCTGGCACTGGAAACAGTAAAGGAAGCAGGGCTTCAGTGCAAAATAATTCCGATATTGTCAAAAGAGTATCCGACAGCCGCTAAAAGGCCATTTTACTCGGTACTCGATAAAAGCAAAATAAAAGAGAATTATAACCTTGAAATACCACACTGGAGAACCAGTTTAAAGAAATGTATTAAATTGTTAATATGATACTTATAGACGAAATCAGAAATAAAGCCCAGGCATGGCTTGGAAGCGAGTTCAATGAAGAGACACGTAACGAGGTCCGCGAAATGCTCGAAAAAGACGAAAAGAAGCTGATTGATGCCTTCTACCGGGATCTTGAGTTTGGAACCGGGGGACTGAGAGGTATCATGGGAGCCGGGACAAACAGGATGAACATTTACACCCTTGGAATGGCAACCCAGGGACTTTCAAATTACATCATCAAACAATGTGGAAAGGATGGTATAAGAGTCGCTATCGCTCATGATTGTCGTAATAACAGCAGGCTCTTTGCTGAAACTGCAGCAGATATTTTTTCAGCGAACGGGTTTGATGTATATCTCTTTGAATCGCTGCGGCCAACCCCTGAATTATCATACGCTATACGCCGCTATAAATGCCAGAGCGGGGTGGTTATTACAGCATCTCATAATCCTCGTGAATACAATGGGTATAAGGCATACTGGGATGATGGCGGCCAGGTGGTTGCCCCGCATGATAAGGGAATTATAAACGAAGTACGCAATATTAAATCTGTTAATGAAATCAAGTTTGACGGGAAAAAAGAGAAAATAAATATAATAGGGCAAGAGACCGATGATGCATTCCTGCAGGATGTTCTGAAAATGAGAATTAATCCTGAGGTTATCAGCAGCAACAGTGATCTTGGAATTGTTTTCACACCTATTCATGGAACTGGTGCTATGCTTGTTCCACCGGCGCTAAGGTTATTCGGATTTAAAAATATTATCAGTGTCCCTGAACAAGAGCAACCCGACGGTAATTTCCCAACTGTAAAATCGCCCAATCCTGAAGAACCGGATGCCTTGAAGCTTGCTATTGAAAAGGCAGTAAGTACAGGGGCAGATCTGGTAATGGCTACAGATCCTGACGCTGACAGACTGGGAATAGCATGTAAAAATAAAAACGGGGAGTTTGTACTCCTGAACGGGAACCAGACCAGTGTACTACTTACATATTATATCCTTTCTCAATTCAGGGAGAAAAAAAAATACAAGGGTAATGAATACATTATCAAGACTATAGTCACAACAGACCTGATGGACAGGATCGCTGAGAAACATGAGGTTACGTGTTATAATGTCCTTACAGGATTTAAATTCTTTGCCGAGCTGATAAGAAACCTGGAAGGAAAAGAGAAATATATCTGCGGCGGAGAGGAGAGCTATGGTTTCCTTCCCGGTGACTATGTCAGAGATAAGGATGCTGTGGCATCATGCGCGCTTGTTGCTGAAGCTGCTGCCTGGGCAAAAAGCAGGGGCAAATCACTTTATGAGATGCTGATCGACATTTACATTGAGTATGGATTATACAGGGAAAAGCTGATCAATATTGTTCGTAAAGGTGCTGAAGGAGCAAATGAGATCAAGGCTATGATGGTTGCTTACAGGAACAATCCTCCAAAAAGCATCAACAATAGCAAAGTCGTTAAGATCAACGACTATGAAACCTTGATGTCAACTGATTGCATATCAGGAGAGAAGTCAAAGATTGATCTCCTGAAATCAGATGTCCTCCAGTTTTTCCTTGAGGATGGATCAAAGATATCTGTAAGGCCATCAGGCACAGAACCGAAGATCAAGTTCTATTTCAGCGTAAATACAAAACTTGAATCTGCAGATAAATTCGAAGAAATTGAAAAGCTGCTTAATCGGAGGATTGAAGGAATTATTAAAGATTTGAAATTAGCATAAATTCTAACACCACGGATTGCACGGATTAACACAGAGTAAATCCGTGAAACTCCGTGAAATCCGTGGTTAATTTATTTAGTCCCCTAAAATTTTAACAAGTACTCTTTTGCGTCGTTTACCGTCGAACTCGCCATAGAAGATCTGCTCCCATGGACCAAAATCCATCTGCCCTTTTGTAATAGCCACGACAACCTCCCTGCCCATTACGGTGCGTTTGATATGGGCATCCGCATTGTCTTCAAAACCATTATGCATGTATTGGGAATAGGGTTTCTCGGGAGCGAGCTTTTCAAGCCATACTTCAAAATCGTGATGAAGACCTGATTCATCATCATTAATGAAAACACTTGCTGTAATATGCATTGCGTTGACCAGTATAAGCCCTTCCTGAATTCCTGATTCATTAAGGCATCTCTCAACCTCTCCTGTGATATTTACAAAAGCCCTGCGTGTCGGGGTTTCAAACCAGAGTTCTTTACGGTATGATTTCATAATATATTTTTCGGTGAAAGTTAAGGAATATTGCAATAATGATCAGTTGTTAACCCAGATCATCATATTGTTAATTTAAAATTGCTATTTATTAAACGTTTTCTTAAATTGGTAAATGATTGACTAACATCAATATGAAGCATTTAATGATCAATAATATTTCACTACTCAATTAAGAAAATTATGAATAATATTCTGGTTAAACTGGCTTTTGTTCTGCTTGTAACTTCCCCTATACAGGAGAAACAGGCAAATATTCTTATTAAAAGCATTCGTGAATTCGGGGGTAATTACGCCGGAAGTCCGGTTTATATTTTTGTGAGTGATACGGTTAATTCACCCTGCCGATCTTTGGATGGACAAAATATTACTTTAATTCCCCTTGATTTGAATGCCACTCTACCTCAATACCCATTTCTTGAAAAGGTACTTGCCTGTGCAAAGGCTGAAGATCTGTTGAAAGGAAAAACAGAAAATCTGGTTTGGATCGATTCCGATGCTCTGGTTCTAAATGAACCGGATGAATTCTGTCTGGGTAAAGACAAAAAAATTGCCATCAGGCCTGTTAACCTCAGGAATAATGTAGGATTACTTGCCGATGAACCAGCAAACATCTACTGGCAAAAGATCTACGGCTGTACTGGTCTTAAAGCGGATAAGCGAGTGATGCAGCTAAATGACCTGCAAAGCGTCATTTATGAAAGAATATGGGACTTGCCCGGTGGAATACAGGGGGTAATCAAGGTGGATGAACCATTGATTTCATGGCTGATTGAAGCTGATACTACCGGGAATTATGCAGATGTAAAACATGCAATAGAACAATCAATAGGCTGGGCAATTGAAAAGGATTTTGAAACAATGTACAGTTTATGGGCAGATAATATGTTTCATTTCTGGCTGACATCCGACAGCAAGATTATTGGCCTTGATGACTTTAAGAAATACTCTGAGGTCTGGAAAGACCCTGGTTTCAGGGGAACACGTTTCGAGTTCAGGGATCTTCGTATTGTCTTTTCACAATCAGGTGAAGTTGCATGGTATTCGTGCTTCCTGGATGATTGCGGCTCGTTTAACGGCAAAGAATCATGTCTGATAGATGTATTCCAGACCGGCGTTCTTGAAAAAAGAGATGGCCGCTGGGTTCATGTGCTTATGCACGGAGCTTACCCTATTGATAAGATCCCGGAGAATTATGTAAGACATTTTTATTCAAAACTGTTTGAGGGAAATAATGAAAACGAATAATAAACATACTGTAAACGGTCAAAGTAATTTACTGGTAAAAATGATTTCCAGGGTGATTATGATCTTCATTTTCCTTGGTCTGATGCTATTTCTTACTGCAGGTTCGCTATACTACAGGGAAGCATGGATCTATATTCCTGCTTTATTATTAACAGGATTGTTGGTAATCGGATATTTTTATAAAAAGGATCCCGGATTTATTGGAGGAAGAATTCTGAAAAGACGTGAAAAAGAAGAAACATCCAAAACAATACAAAATATTCTTTCAATTCCATTGATCCTGGGACTATTTATTCCGGGACTGGATTATCGTTATGGCTGGTCAGATGTTCCGATGCTGATTGTGATTATTTCAGTTGTTTTTGTACTTACCGGGTATCTGATCATTGCAAGAGTTATGGAGGAGAACAGGTATGCCTCATCTATCATTGAAATAAGTAAAGAGCAAAAAGTAATTGAATCAGGTCCGTATAAAATCGTAAGGCATCCAATGTATACAGGAGGCTTGCTATTCACGGTATTCACACCGCTTGCACTTGGATCATACTGGGCTTTAATACCTTTCGCAGCTATAAGTGTTATCGGAATTATACTGAGAATTATTAATGAGGAGAAGTTTCTATCAGCAAATCTTCCGGGATATAGCGAATATTGCCGTAAAGTAAGATACCGTTTAATTCCATTTTTGTGGTAACTCAATTTAAATGTATAATCGATGAAAAAGATCTTTTTATTCTATATTTTAAATACTGTCTGCAGCATAATTATTTGCGCACAAGATATATCTGCCAGGCAACATACCGATTATCCTTCCGGTTGTACAGTATTTACCATAGCTAAGGGGGATAAAGTATTTTTTGGAGGAAATGACGATTATATAGACTCCGACTCTTACTACTGGGTTGATCCGGGAGACTCAACAAGATATGGAGTAATATGGATAGGAACCCCTGATAATGTCCAGCAGGGTGTTAATGAAAAAGGTCTTGCATATGATTCAAACGGACTCCCAAGAGTGGATGTTAATCCCCATAATGAACGCATAACTGTTACCGGAGATTATACCATATATCCAATAATAATCATGCATGAGTGTGCCACAGTCCGGGAAGTTATCGACTGGGTAAATACACACCAATGGCACTCTTATATGCATGACCAGATGCAGTTTGCCGATGCAACCGGTGATGCGGTTATCATCAGTGCCGGTAAGGATGGTGAGGTTGTATTTACGCGGAAACAACAAGGTGATGGATTTGTGGTTTCAACAAATTTCAATGTGGCAAATCCCGCAAACGGATTTAGTTATCCCTGCTGGCGATATGATAAAGCCCGGGAACTGCTTGGCGGGTTGGTGGAAAAAGAGGGCGAAATTACTGCCCGGGATGCTACCGATGTTCTGAATGCAGTCCATGATGAAGGAGCCAGCTGGACAATAGAATCGATGACTGCCGACCTGACTGGTGGAATTGTATATCTCTACTTATATCACCAGTATGACAAACCTGTTGTTTTAAATGTAATGGAGGAATTATCAAGTCCAAGGGAAGCAGGTCCCCTGAGCACACTATTCCCTGAAGACGTGAGACTTGAAGCTGCCAGGCGCTACAAGCATTATACCAATACTGAAAGGATAAACAAAACTGTCGGTATTTCCTGGTCGGCATTATTAATCATAAGCCTTGTATTATTTTTCTTTATTCCCGACAGAAAAAGAGGTTTGATATTCTGGATTCCTGCTGTCGTTGTTCTTGGTCCCGTAGCATTACTGGTAAAACATCTTATCATTAATTCAGGGAAAAAATCTGTTTGCCGCGATGCAATTCTTGAAACGACAGGAGACATCTTTCCTATTGTAATCGCCTTCCTTATTTCACAGGTAATTATTATCCTTAAGATGGTTGCCGGAGGAATAAGCCAGCAACTACAGTTATTGCTGATTTTTGCTATTCCCCTGTTATCGGCATGGATTATTTTTCATGGTCCGTTCCTGGCTTCAGCAGGGGAAAAGAATTATGTAAAAGTGTTATTCAGGAGATTTCCCCATGTATTGATTACTACCTTCCTGGGTTTGGCAGGTATCTTGCCGGTGGCATTGCCTCTTGAAAATGAAAGCCTTGCAATGTCGCAGATCATACCTTTATCACCCTGGATCGTTATGACATGGTGGGCAATATTCGTCCTGGCATCCCTGGCAGGAGGATTACTCGTATTCATATATGAACACTGGGCAGTAAACAAAGGTTTCCGGGCATGGTCTGTTATTGCCGGATATGAAGGAGAAGTGGATACTCCAAAGTTGGGTAAAATATGGTGGTGGATATTGGTAAGTTTACTTACAACACTAACCTTACTTGTGGCTACTGTAATCCTGTTGAAAATTATTACTGGTTAAAATCCGGAAAAATGTTCAGGCAAACTCTCAGAACAATATTAAGATACCTTGTAAGAAACAGGGTAATTACAATAATAAACATTGTTGGTCTGACCTTTGGAGTAACCTTCTCATTACTAATAGGTTTATATGTCAAGAAAGAACTTTCGTTCGATAAGGCATTTGTTCATGGAGACAATATTTATCGAATTGAATTTGAATACCCCGATCGAGGTAAAGGTTCTGTACAGACATCAGCTCTCGGACCTGATTTAAAAAGCAGCATGGCTGGAATAGATGCCGTTCTAAGAATTCAATTCTGGGAACAGATCATTTTGAAGAATGATGATGCAGACTACTTTAATATCCAAAGGGTGTGCCTGGCCGATTCAACATTTTTCGACTTTTTTGACCAGACCTGGATATATGGAAGCCCCGTCGATGCCCTGAACAATCCTTACAACATTATCCTTACCGATGAGCTGGCAAAAACAATATATGGGGATATCAACCCGGTAGGGCTGACTCTGACAAGCCAGTCAGGGAGAAGTGTTTTTACCATTACCGGTGTTATAAAGAAACGTGATGATTCCCATTTTAATTATGATGCACTTCTCTCAATGGTCACCCGCAGCGAAACAAGCACTACTATATTGCACACTTACTCAACACAGCAGTGGCTAACCTATTTTTTGATTGGAGAAGGAGTTAATATTAAAATGCTCGAGGAGCAAATACATGAAGAATTGTATGAACTGTTTCCTGATTTGAGAGATGGTAGCAGGAATATTGAATTCAAAGTTGTACTTAATCCATTAAAGGAGATTTATTTCGATCAGCCTTCAGGTGACTTAGACACACTTCATGGAAACTACAGCCTGGTTATGGTCTTTATTGCCATTGCAATACTTATCATTCTTATAGCATGTATCAACTTTATAAACCTTAGCACTGCCACGGCCATGAAAAGGGCAAAAGAGGTAGGACTAAGAAAGCTTGTCGGCTCAAAAAGAATGACGTTGATTAGTAAGTTCCTTTTAGAGTCTTTTACCATAAGCTTTATATCAACCCTGTTGGGATTATTAATCGCTGAATTGTTGATGCCCTATTTCAATAATATCGTTGGCAGCAGATTTGATATAACCTATTTCGATAATCCATACACAATCCCTGTTTTAATTGGTATTATTCTTTTAACGGGATTGCTTGCAGGACTTTATCCCGCATATTATATCTCATCATACAAAGCAATACAGGTTATCAGGGGAGAAATTACCAGTGGGCAAAAATCTGTTGGATTCAGAAGAGGATTGATTTTATTCCAGTTACTTATTTCCGTGATCCTTATTAATGGATCTTTGCTTATATCCCGGCAGTTGAAATATACCCGTGAGAAGAACCTCGGATTTGAAAAGGAGCGTATTCTCACTCTTGATATACCCGGCCCGGTCTATAACCATATGGATATAGTACGGAAAGAACTCCTTAAAAATCATGAAATTATAAATGTCTCATACTCATATTCGGCACCGGGCAGTAGTAGCTGGGACTATGAAGGATTCAACATAAATAATAAAAGAATTACATCAATGGTTTTAAGTATTGATCCTCACTACATTAAAACCTATGGTATTCAAATATTTGCAGGACGTGATTTTGATGAGAAGGTAATCAATGATTCAGTCAGCAACTGTTTAATCAATGAGACCCTGGCCAGGGATATAGGTTACGAAGACCCTATAAATGAATCTTTTCATCATGAAAACTGGTATATAACAATGTTCCCTGTCGAAAACATAAGAATCATCGGTGTTGTTAAAGATTTCCATTTTAAATCTTTCCGGAGCA
>CAZKWD010000049.1:0-10296 GCA_964556175.1 uncultured Rikenellaceae bacterium | reverse complement strand
ACTGCAGGAGGAACATTATGGATACTTTCCTCGAATCTGTTTCTGTCGCTGTTCATCATACAAAAAGCCCCCCGCAAGAAACTATACTTATATATATGGTTGTTAATGATTTTTATACCTTCAGCTTTTTCAGTGACCAGGTATTATACGATCAGCGAGAACAAATCAGCAATGGAAGAAGTATTGATAATCCAGCCCAATATTGATCCATTTACAGAAAAATTCGAAATACCCTTCGAAGAACAGTTGAGTAAAATCCTGAAAATGGCAGAAGCATCTGTTTCGGATAATACTAAATGGATGCTGACTCCTGAGACAACAGTAGATGATCCTGTAAATGAGGATGATATGGATACAAATAAATATATACTCGCACTCAGGGAATTTGCAGGTCAACATCCGGAAATAAGCATAGTCTCAGGTCTTGTCAGCTACCGGTTATATCCTGCAGCAGAAGAACCTCCTTCTGCTTCGGCAAGAAAAATAGACTCTTCGGGGTATTATTACGATCATTTCAATTCTGCATTTCTTATTGATTCGGGGGGCGTAAAAGGGATCTACCATAAATCGAAACTGGTGCCGGGAATTGAAATGCAGTTCTCAGCCGGACTTGGAAAGCTGATTAACAGTATTGTACCCTATCTTGGAGGGACAAAATGGGGCTACGGCATCCAGGAAGAAAGAACCTGTTTTACACATCCTTTAACAGGTAAGCTTGCAGCCCCGATAATATGTTATGAATCTGTCTTTGGGAATTATGTTGCTGAATATGTAAGAAACGGAGCAGAAGCGTTGTTTATAATCACAAATGATGGGTGGTGGAAGAACACCTGCGGGTATAAACAGCACCTGGAATATGCATCAATAAGAGCAATTGAAACACGAAGGCCTGTTGCCAGGGCAGCAAACACAGGGATATCATGCTTTATTGATATTCGCGGTAAACGGACATATGAAACACAATGGTGGACCGAAACAGTTATAAAGGGTGAAATAAGTTTTGAAACAAACCTTACACCCTACGTCAGGTATGGAGATGTAATAATGAAACTTTCTGCCGTGATAAGCGTATTATTACTGGCTTATGTTTTTATTGTACTCCCCATAAGAAAGAAAAATATGGTTCCCTCATCAAAATAGTGCAACTGTTAAATTATCAATTTGTCTTTATAAACAGGTAAACAATAAAAGTGGACCGGGCAGACAGAAATATTCATGCTCCTCTTATTGAGGAATGTAAAAAAGGAAATAATAAGGCACAATTCAGGCTTTATAACCAGTATTCAAAGGCAATGTTTAATCTTGCATACAGAATGATGAATAACAGGGAAGATGCAGAAGATATGCTGCAGGAAACATTCACGGAATGCTTCAGGAATATCGGAACATTCAGGTTTGAATCAACATTCGGAGCATGGCTGAAGAGAATTTTATTAAACCGGTGCATCAACCAGATAAGGAAGAAAAAGGCCGAGCTTGTATATTACGATAACCTGCCCGAGGCAGCAAGCGAGGAAGAAGAGGAGATAATTTATGATACAGATATAATTTTCAAGGGTATAGAGCAGCTTCCCGATGGTTACCGGATAGTACTGACCCTCTATCTGCTTGAGGGTTACGATCATACAGAGATATCACAGATTATGGGGATTTCCGAATCCACTTCAAAATCTCAGTATTCGCGTGCAAAAGAAAAACTAAGAAACATACTGGTAAAAAATATGAACTATGGACAGACTGGAAGAATATATCAGTAAAAAAAGGGAGGAACTCGACAGGTACACCCCCTCAGATAAGGTCTGGAAGGGAATAAGGGAAAATATAAACAACAGAAGACGTGATCTCATATTATGGCTTTCAGCTGCAGCCATGATAGTAGTAATACTGACCACGGCTGTCCTTTTCTACGTAGGAAAAGAGAGGGAAAACTACGTGCTGAACAGAAGAGATGCTGATATCCTTCTCATGAAAGCAAATCCCGAACTGATAGAGAGCGAAATATATTACAACAACCTGATTCACGATCTTTATATACAAGCAACTCCTTTACTTACAAATAATCCTGATATTGAGGAAGAACTAATAAATGACCTGTCACAACTCGACAGCATTTGTGCAGATATAAAAAAGGATCTCAGGGATAATGTTGCCAATCAGGAGGTTGTTGAAGCTCTGATAAATAATTACAGGATAAAAATCCGCATCCTGGAAGATATGCTCAACACTTTAAAACAAGATGAAAACAGTGAGGAAAAAACAACAAGCCATGCACTATAGATCATTCACAGCAATACTAATATTAGTGTTTTCTGCTGAACTGCTGTCAGCTCAGACATTCTCTGAAAAGAAGACATACATGAAGAGTATGCCCGTAAACAGGGAGATGACTCTTGAAGTAGACAATAAATACGGGACCATCCAAATAACTTCATGGAACGAGGATTCTGTCATGATAAGAGCTGAAGTTGAAGCTTATGCCTCCGATCATAACAGGCTGGATAAAATGTTCCGCGGAGTTGATGTAAATATTACCGGATCAAGTTTCCTGATACGGGCGCAAACCAGTTTTACACAGAATATAAGCATGCTTTTCGAAAGCTTTAAGGGATTAACCAGCAAGTTTATTCCATATGAATCAAAGCTCGAGATCAACTATTTTATAAACGCTCCTGAATACTTGGATATGAGGATCACAAACAGGTACGGTGATGTATATATGGAAAACAATACCGGTATCCTGACACTAAACCTTTCAAACGGAGCATTTAAAGCCAATTCCCTTAATGAAACAAACGGGGCCGAGCTTCTGTTTTGTGATGCCACAATAAATAAAATAGTTAAGGGCCGTTTTAATGTATCATTCTCTGAAGTTGAAATAGATGAATCGCAGGATCTCAATATCACATCCATATCTTCAAAATTCAACCTTGAAAGAGCAGGAACAGTACGAACCGAATCAAGGAGAGATAAGTTTTATATAGGAATAGCAGGTTCATTAAAAGGTGACTCCTATTTCTCCGATTTCCGGATCGAGGAGGTTCAAAGAGAGATCAACATGGATACAAAATACGGAGACCTCGATGTGGATTTTATTAGCAAAAAAATAGAAATGATAACAATAAATTCAGATTTTACGGATGTAAGCCTTACTTTCGATCCCTCAGTCTCTTATAGCCTGGATATCAGACATTTAAACGCATTCCTTGTGCTGCCTGACGGAATTGTCAAAGTTGAAGAGAAAACCCTGAATGAGGAGAGGAAGGAATATATGACATATGGCACTGTAGGCCGCAATCCGGGTAATATTAAAGTAATGATCGATGCAACAAGAGGTAATATTTATATAAAATGAATTGACAGATGCATCTGTTAAACGGATTTTTTGTCCTTATTATAAACCTTTCAGAATTACATGCTCATTATGAAAAGAAAATATATTGGTCTAATATCTGTGATTTTAACATTGATTATGACATCATGCCTTAAAAGTATTTTTTGTGTAAGGGGCGATAGAATAATGGAGACTGAAACACGAAGGATTACATCATTTGATGAAATAGAGAATTCAACATCCTTTAATGTTATTTACAGGAAGGCTGATACACTTGGTATTATCATAAACGCCGAACAGAATATCATGGATTATATTGAAACAAATGTGTATGATAATTGTCTTGAGATAACAATAAGCCCGGCTACGATCTGTCTGGATTATACCGAAAGACCTTTAATTACAATCTCATCACCCTCCCTTGAGAAAGTATATAATTCAGGATCGGGTGCCTTTATTGGTGATGAGCTTTCCGGAAAAACGGTAACAGCAAAAGCAAGCGGGTCAGGAGATATTTCAATTGAAATGGTTAATGGTGATAATATTGAAATAAAGATTTCCGGTTCGGGCAATATTGAACTTAAAACTGCTGTCTGTTCAAGCTATGATTGCCTTATTACAGGGTCAGGAGATGCTACAGTAAACGGTGTTTGTGAAAATGCCCACCTTAAAATAACCGGAAGCGGAAATATATATGCCGGTGACTTCATTACAAGCACTGCGTCGGTAATCATTTCGGGATCAGGTAATGTATTCACCACCGTGACAGACTACCTGAACGGATTAATTTCAGGAAGCGGAAATATTTTTATCAGAGGTTATCCGGAGATAGATCAGACTATAACCGGGTCAGGTAGAATAATCAATTATAAATAATTTACACATGAAAAGAATCTTTCTAATAATCATAACTGCTGCCCTGCTGTTTCAAAATGATGTTTTCAGTCAGTATTCAACGAGACAAGCAGGAGTCAGGACCGGTGTCAGAAGCGGTTTGTTCTTTCAGGTTACTTCCGAAGCCGGTAATGCAGAAATAGGTTATAATGCTATGCTTGGATTTAATAACAGAGGGATCCAGGTAACGGGACTCCGGATAATCTACGAAAAGGCCCTTTCTGATATTTCTCCTGATCTTTTTTTTGCATGGGGATATGGAGGTCATGCCGGATTTATTGTCACTGATCATATCGGCTATTTTGGAGAGACCTACTATTTTCAGGGGGAAAGGTTTTGTCCTGTATTTGGTGCCGACGGCTGGCTCGGCGCCGAATACAGGTTCTATGGTATCCCTTTAATAATAGGGCTTAACATCAAGCCTTTTGTTGAACTTACCATTCCTGCCTTTGTCAGGCTGATGCCAGGCGATATAGGCATATCGGTCTCATATGTTTTCTAGAAATCAAAAGATTAAAAGCTATACAACATGAAAAAAAGATTCACTATTGCGGCATTACTGATTCTCGTATCGGTGGTAACATTTGCACAGGATCCGGAATTCGAGTATTATAAAAATAAAGAGATAAAAACCCTGCTTGGCAGGAACAGGGTCGGAGGCGGTTATGGCTCATTTACAACAGGATACACAGTTATTGATGATAAGCATGCTGTACTTTTCGGCGGTCGTTTTTCATGGCTGCCAAGCCGTTCAATGGGTGTGGGAATAGGCGCTACAGGCTTTATAAACGAATTCCATTATGAGTCTTCACTCGATATGGATGTTTTCCTGACCGGAGGTTATGGAGGTATTTATATTGAGCCGATAGTTTTCCCGCGTTGGCCCGTGCATATGTCATTTCCTGTATTGCTTGGAGCAGGAGGCATATCTTTTGTTTCCAGAGACGGAGAGTTATATGAGAACTTCATTGAGGATTCGAAAGCGTTCCTGCTCATTGAACCTTCAGCAGAACTTGAACTTAACCTTACAAGATACTTCCGGCTTGCCTTTGGTGCATCATACAGGATCCCAACACAGTTTGATGTGGGACTTCCGGGGATGTACACAATAGATGTCGAGTCGCTCAGATCGATGAGCTATACTGTTACATTGAAGTTCGGGAAATTCTAGTTATTAAAAATCCTCACTCCTTCGTCGAGCCAGTTTTTGTATTCCTCGATATCAAAGTTTGTAGGCATCGGGCTGTTCAGGGGATTCCCTTCATGATCGGTAATTACATAAAGGGGAAGGGCGTTGGTTTTGTATTTCGATATCTCAATATCCTCATTGATCTTACCTATTGTCTTTTTAACCTTTCCGTCAACTGCAGATGTTATCCATTCATTATCAGGAAGTTGGGTTCTGTCGTCTGCGTATAGCGAAATGATAACAAAATTATCCCTGAGTCTCTGTAGTATCTCCGGATTGGACCACACCTTTGCTTCCATCACTTTACAATTAGCACAGGCATGTCCTTTAAAATCTATAAGGGCCGGTTTTAACTGTTCCTTTGCACAAGCTAATCCCTGTTCATATTCAAAATATCCGGTTAGTCCTAACGGCATGTTAAACAGGTCCTCATATTTTGGTTCCGAACAGAGCTCGCTTGCAGCCGAAATACTAAATACCGGAGAGGGAACTGTCTCATTCTCCCTGATTACCTGCCTTTTATAAAACCATGATGTCTCCTGGGGAGGCAGAAAGCCTGATATACTTTTTAGCGGAGCACCAAAAAGGCCTGTTACCAGGTATAACATAAATGAAAATACTGCAATTATAAGGAAGAGCCTGAAGGTTCCAACGTGTTGAAGATCACTGTCGTGTGCAAATTTTATTTTACCCAGAAGGTAAAGCCCGAGCAGGGCAAAAAGAACAATCCATATACTCAGGAAGACATCTCTTGAAATGATTCCTATAGAATAGACACTGTCTATAGTCATGAGGAATTTCATGCTGAAGATGAGCATTATGAATCCAAGGACAACTTTTATTGAGTTAAGCCATCCGCCTGATTTAGGCATTTTGCTTACTATAGAGGGAAAAAGGGCAAACAGAGTAAATGGAAGTGCAAATGCCAGGCCGAATCCAAACATTCCCAATGTAGGTTTCAGAACATCACCACTGGCGGCCTCCACAAGAAGAGCGCCTACTATGGGACCCGTACATGAGAAAGAGACAATTACGGTTGTCAGACCCATGAAAAAGGTTGCCAGCAAACCTCCTTTATCGACTTTTGAATCTGCACCTGTTACCCATTTGTTTGGAAGGACTATTTCAAAAGCCCCGAAGAATGATATTGCAAAAAGAAGGAATAATGCAAAGAAGATGGTATTTGGTATCCAGTGAGTACTCAGTGTATTTGCGAATCCTGCTCCTGCACTTGTCAGTGATACAATGATCCCGAGTGAAGTATAGATCAGGACTATTGAAATTCCAAATATTATTGCCTTTAGAGCAGATTTAGGCCTATGTTCCGATCCTTGTGAAAAGAATGCAACCGTCATGGGTATCATTGGGAAAACACATGGGGTCAATATTCCGGCAAATCCCGCAACAAGTGAAAGGATAAAAAAACTAAGCAGCCCTTTTCTGCCATCCGACTGGCCAACAGTATTGGTCAATGTAATCTCTTGTTTTACAGCAGTATCATGAATTTTAATTTCAAATGCCACATCTTTTGGAGGAGAGCATGTCATATTATTACATGCCATATAATTAACCTCACCTGTAACTGTAAATGAAGGGGAATTGGCTGTTATCTGCTGCCTGAATTCGGCTTTATCGCTGAATGATTTTATCGTGAAACCAAAAGCCTCATCAAAAAGTTCTTCGGGTTCAACGGCTTCCCAGGGTTGTCCGGTAAATGAGAAATCGTTTATAGTATCGAAGCTGATTGAGGTTGGGATAGGACCTCCTTCCGGAATATCCATGGAATAGATGTGGGATCCTTTTTCAATGGTAGCAGTTAAGATCAGCTCATAAAGGTTATCTCCCTTTTTCTCATATCCAAAGTCCCATATGACCGGGTCGAATATCTGGGCCTTCAGGTTTAATGCCAGGAAAATGGCGGTGATAAGCAGTAAATTCCTTTTGAACATGTTATTGTCTATTAGCGATTTCAAAAATAATAAACATATAACAATAATAGAGTGAAAATGTTATGAGGGTTTCACAAATAAGATCAGGTAAGGTCGACCTCATTGCCATACCTGTCGAAGAAATGGTATTCAAGCATATGATATGACGTAACAGCCTGCACTTTGAGGTTAATGCTGTATTTAAAGTTCCATTTAAGACAACCAGAGAATAATCCTTTTTTCAGGAATGCCGCAACGAATGGATGAACATTAAGTACCAGCCGTCTTGTTTTTATTTTTCCGACAATAAAAGCGAGGCTTCTTTCGAGCTCATCGGTAAACAGTATGGTTGGTTTTGTTTTTCCTGTACCCTGGCAGGCGGGACATTTTTCATTTGTGACAATATTCATTTCCGGCCGCACTCTTTGTCTTGTTATCTGCATTATGCCGAATTTCGTCAGTGGCAGGATATTGTGTTTTGTTCTGTCGCCCGACATCAGTTCCTTCATCTTGTCAAAAAGGACCTGCTTGTTGTCGTTTGATTGCATATCGATGAAATCGATAACAATAATACCACCCATATCTCTCAGCCGAAGCTGTCGTGCGATCTCTTTTGCAGCTTCTATGTTGACCTCCAGCGCATTAGCCTCCTGGTCGTTACCCGTTCTGGAGCGGTTGCCGCTGTTAACATCAATAACATGAAGAGCCTCTGTATGTTCTATGATAAGATAAGCTCCATGTTTAAAAGAGATTGTTCTGCCAAAAAGAGATTTTATCTGTTTATTGACCCCAAAGTGATCAAATATCGGCAGGCTTCCTTTATATAGTTTTACTATTTTAGACTTTTCCGGTGCTATTTCCCTGATATACCTCCTGATATCCTCAGCAAGCGACGGATCGTTAATATGAATGCTGTTAAAAGAAACATTAAGCATGTCACGCAGAATGGTGGTTGTCCTGTTCATCTCTCCGATGAAGAGCCTTGGGGTTTTTATATCTTTCTTCAGGGAATAAAAAGATGATTCCCATTTTCGCACCAGTTCACGCAATTCAGCATCGAGGACAGCAACTTTTTTCCCTTCGGCAACAGTTCTGACTATAATACCGTAATTTCTGGGCTTGATGCTCTGAAGAAGTGTTTTGAGGCGGTTTTTTTCTTCTATCGATTCAATTTTTGTTGACACTGATACCTTGTCAGAATAGGGTATCAGGACCAGGTTTCTTCCGGCAAGGGATATTTCGGACGATAATCTTGGACCTTTTGTTGAAATAGGCTCTTTGGTAATCTGGACAATTACTGTTTGTCCCTGGGTAAGAACATCATTAATTTTCCCGTCTTTATCGATATCCTGTTCGGGTTTGAACTTATGAACAGGAACCACCCTGCCCTGCCTTTGCAAAGCTGTCAGGTAGTATTTTTGCTGTGTGCGGAACTGAGCACCCAGATCGAGGTAATGGAGAAATGCATCGCGTTCGTAACCGACATTAATAAACGCAGCATTCAGTCCGGGCATTATCTTTTTTACCTTTCCCAGGTATATGTCCCCGACTGAAAACTTGATATTTCTTTTTTCCTTGTTTAGTTCGATTAACTGCTTGTCTTCCAACAAAGCCAAAGAAACCTCGGAATCATTTACATCAATAATCAGATCCTTGCTTGTCACTTCCTGTTTTGACCTGAGTTAATTTCTTGCCAGCTATTCTCAACTTCCACATAAAATAAACCTAAAGATCACAGGACCTTTAGGTTTAATATACTCTATCATTACGACTACCCTATGATCTGCTACTTCTTCTTATGTCTGTTCTTCCGTAAACGTTTCTTGCGTTTATGGGTGGACATCTTATGTCGCTTTCTTTTTTTACCGCTTGGCATTGAGAATTACTTCTTAACTTGAGATTTCACCTTGTTGATGAAAGATTTAGCCGGTTTAAAAGCAGGAATGTTATGGGCAGGAATTATAATCGTGGTATTTTTTGAGATATTCCTTGCAGTTTTCTTTGCTCTTTTCTTAACGATAAAACTTCCGAAACCTCTTAGGTAAACATTATTACCAGTTACCATCGAATGTTTTATGGTTTCCATCAAAGCTTCTACAGTCTTCTGTACAGTTACCTTTTCAATACCAGTGTTCTTGGCAATTTCGTTAACGATGTCTGCTTTAGTCATTTTTCTAGAATTTTAAAATTCAACAAATTATTTTGATTATTCATTTTTCCAACCCTGCAAATATAAAAATATTATTTATTTAAATTGAAACAGTTACATAATAAAATTATTTTTTTGACATTTATTATTGCCTTAATTACAATGAAATAGAAAAATGACGATTTTCCCTTGATTGTCTGTCGCGGTTTTTTTGTTAACTTTGCATTCTATTGTTAGATTATTTAATAACTATTATAACTACATGTCAATCAATAAGGTTTTACTAGTAGGCAATGTCGGGAAGGACCCTGTTGTAAGGTATTTCGACAAAGGTGTTGCAAAAGCAACTTTCCCTCTGGCCACAAGCGAGACATATACCAACCAGCAAGGGGAAACAATTACATCAACGGAATGGCATAATATAGTGCTCTGGCGTGCCCTGGCTGAAGTAGCCGAGAAAACGGTCAAAAAGGGAACACAAGTTTATGTGGTCGGGAAAATAAAAACGCGATCATATGTCGATAAAGAAGGGAACAATAAATATATTACCGAGATCCTGGCTGATACCATGATGGTAATTGAAAAGAGACCCACACAGAGTAGTTATTCAGGACAATCAAATGTTTCCGGGAGTGATTCTCAGACAGATCGGGGTACTTCTTCCGGAGTTAATGAACCTGATTCCAATTATAATACATCAGGTAACAACAAGGAGAAAAGTGCTGTAAGTAACAATCAGCCGGAACAGGACGAGAACTCACAAAATGAGGATGACCTTCCTTTTTAAAATAGTCTAAAGTAAAAG
>CAZKWD010000048.1:0-10322 GCA_964556175.1 uncultured Rikenellaceae bacterium | reverse complement strand
CTGTTGAGTCGGTATCGCAGAAAAGAGTATAATTATTCCCCGCCCTTATGGTTTTCACATCAAAGACAGATTCGGAATTTCTGACCAGTTGATCAATCTCCTGCATGCTGATACCATGCTCAAGAAGAATATTCGACAGGAAACCGTTTGGTCTGATATGTCCGGAAATAAGATTAAATGAGTCGGCCGGAATTCCGAAAAGGTAATTAGGTGTTTTTTCTTCCTGTGCAGGCAATGTATCTGAACCCAGATCCTTCAGTTCCGGGTTATCCTTTGAAAAATATCCGCAGGATGCGAGCAATATGGTTGAAAATAAGAGGAATATGATTTTTATCCTGGTGATCATCAGCTCTTTATAACTATGTTTACAATTCGGTTAGGGACAACAATAATGTTTGTTACAGTTCCGGTTTCGAGCCATTTTTTTGCCCTTTCATCAGCCATTACATTTTTAATTATCTCCTCTTTTCCCATGTTTACAGGGAGTGAGATTTTGAACCGCAGCTTACCATTGAATGAAACCGGGTATTCAAATACATCCTCTTTCAGGTATTCCTCATTCACCTCCGGCCATGGTTCGAAGGCAAGAGTTTTGTCTTTTCCCTGAAGGTTCCACAGCTCTTCAGCCAGGTGTGGTGCAAAAGGAGAGAGGATTTTAGCAAAGGTGCATGCAGTATCTTTTGTCACATGCCCTTTTTTGATCGTAATATTCAGGAATATCATCATTGCCGAGATTGCAGTATTGAAGCGCAGGTTTTCGATATCACCCTCAACTTTCCTGATAGCCTGATGCAGTCCCTTTAATACTTCTTCATCCTCCTTTCCAGTAGTAATATTCTCAGGGTTTGAAAAGAACCTGTAAGTTCTTCCCAGGAAATTGAAAACACCTTTAACACCTTTGTCATCCCATGGTTTTATTATGTCGAGAGGTCCCATGAACATCTCATAAAGTCTCAGAGAATCCGCTCCATATTTTGCAATTACATCATCAGGATTAATCACATTTTTAAGCGATTTCGACATTTTTGCCACTATCTGCTTCAGTTCGGCCCCGGTTTCAGTATGGTAAAATTTTCCATCCCTCTCTTCCACCATATCGGCCGGGACTTTTGCCCCTGCCTTATTCTCATAGGCAAATGCCAGTATCATTCCCTGGTTGAATAAGCGGAGATAAGGTTCATCAGTTGAGACAATACCGAGGTCGTACAATACTATATGCCAGAAACGGCTGTAGAGAAGGTGAAGAACGGCATGCTCTGCACCGCCTATGTAAAGGTCAACAGGCATCCAGTATTTTTCCTTTTCGGGATCAAATATCCTTTCTATATTTAATGGATCAATAAAACGGAGGTAGTACCAGCATGATCCTGCCCATTGAGGCATTGTATTTGTTTCCCTTCTTCCTTTTCGTCCCGATTTATCGGTTACATTGAGCCATTCTGTCGCGTTTGCAAGAGGTGATTCACCGCTTTCACCGGGCAGATAATTCTCAAGTTCAGGAAGTTCAAGCGGCAATTCTTTTTCATCAAGAACGGTTATTTCACCGTCCTCCCAGTGAATAACCGGGAAAGGTTCACCCCAGTACCTCTGTCTGCTGAAAAGCCAGTCGCGCAGCTTGTAATTGACTTTTGCCTTTCCGAGATTTTTTGATTCAAGCCATTTTATGATTTTTGCTATTCCTGCTTCTTTGTTAAGGCCGTTTATATCTATTCCTGTTATGTTATCACCTGAATTGATATATTTCCCGTCTTCTGTCCAGCACTCTTTCCCTTCGATTATTCTCTTTTTCTGATCATGGTCTGATACATCCGGATCCTGTATGCAGACTATCGGGAGGTCGAATTTTTCAGCAAATTCGAAATCGCGTGTATCATGAGCAGGCACTGCCATTATTGCGCCGGTACCATATCCAGTGAGGACATAATCGGCCACCCATACGGGTATTTTTTTGTTGTTTACCGGGTTAACAGCATATCTGCCGGTGAAGACACCGGTTTTTTCCTTTGCCAGATCAGTACGATCGAGATCTGATTTGAGTGATGCTGCTTTTTTGTATTTGTTTACTTTTTCCCTGTTTTCATCCGTTGTTATAGCGTCGATAAGAGGGTATTCAGGAGCAATTACCATATATGTTGCACCGAACAATGTATCGGGACGGGTGGTAAAAACGGTCATTTTTTCATTCAGTCCATCGATGGTGAAATCGACTTCAGCGCCTGTTGATCTTCCGATCCAGTTACGTTGCATTTCCTTGATTCCTTCGGGCCAGTCGAGTTTTTCAAATCCCGACAACAGTCTTTCAGCGTACAGGGGGATTCGGAGCAGCCATTGTTTAAGGTTTTTCTTTTCCACTCTGTTACCGCATTTCTCATGTGAACCATCATAAAGGACCTCCTCATTTGCACATACTATCCTGCAGTCAGGGCACCACCATACCTGGGCATCCTCGTAATAGGCAATTCTTTTTGATGCGATATATTTCTGAACCTCCTTTTCACCGAGTTTATTAATCTCTTCAGGTATTGTCAGTTCAGAAATTGGTCTTCCTTTCTGAAGAGTCTCATTAAACCATGTATTGTACAATTGTATAAAAATCCATTGTGTCCAATTGAAATATTGAGGATTTGTAGTATTTATTTCTTTTTCCCAGTCATAGCTCAGCCCCAGCTCTTTTATCTGCCGTCTGAAAGTATCACAGTTGTTTTTTGTAGTAATTGAGGGATGTGTTCCCGTCTGGAAGGCATACTGTTCAGCAGGCAATCCGAAGGCATCCCAGCCCATTGGGTGAAGAACATTAAATCCCTTCATCCTTTTATACCTGCTGTATATGTCAGTAGCGGTGTAACCTTCAGGGTGTCCAACATGAAGACCTGCTCCTGACGGGTAAGGGAACATATCGAGTATATAGCATTTGTTTGGATTGGTTAAGTCGTCCGGAGTTTTGAAAGTCTTGTTTTCCTCCCAGTATTTCTGCCACTTTTTCTCAATCGCTGTGAAATCGTAATCCATATTAACAGTTTGTATTAAATCTTTCTTCCCCGGGATAAATTTCGGATTTCGGATTTTCGATTTCGAATTAATTTTTTACAATCCGCAATTTAAAATCCGAAATCCGCAATCATATAGCCGGTTATTTGGTCTGCGAAAATAGGAAATAATTGGCAATTTGTTGTAAAACCCGCCTAATGGTTATAATTTTACAGCCACAATGGTCCCGTAGTTCAATGGATAGAATGACAGATTCCGGTTCTGTTGGTTGGGCGTTCGAATCGCCCCGGGATCACGAAACGCAGAAACGGCTTATATGCCGTTTCTTCTTGTATATAGCAGGCATCAGGAAATTGAGGATCAGGGGCGACGAGAACGCTAAGGGTTGGAGGATTTACACCCGTAATATTTCAATCATCTCCGTAATAGCCTTAGCTTCAGAAGGATCCTTTACCGGCGATAAACCCAGCAACGATCTGGCATTGTTAAGATCCCTTCGGGAAATATAATCCTTGCCTATCAGGATATAGTAAAGGATAGCCGATTTCAGTGTATTAGCCTTAACCCTGAATGTATGGGGACTTAATCTTGAAGGAAAAGTATGGACATATCTCGACTCATCATTGTGATATTTTAGCATCCATTGAGATTTATCTGACAGTGTAACCATCCTGAAATCATTGAACCTCTTCCCTGTCCAGGCAGAAAAAACCCTTCTTTCCATCAACTTTTCAGAGTTAAGAAATTCTGTAATCTCCCTGCAAATCCTTTTAATTGATAATCTACCCGAATAGACATCCATAACAGATGTTCCGATATGCCTGAGCTCCCTGATCAGGCTTTTAATATCGGATTTATTGTCTTCAGATATTTTATCGAATGTATATTCCCTGATGTATGCAAGATGATGTTTTAAGGGATTAAACTGAAACGGTTCCGGTATTTGAAATGCAATATTCATGATGTCAATATAGCTATAAGTTCGGAAAAAAGGATAATAAAACAATATTACAATCTGCATCAAAATGATTCCAAAAAAAATTAACTTTATGATACAAAAACAGAGCTATATGAAGGAATCATCAAGGCAGAACTTCCTTAAAACCATCAGCCACAGGCAGCCCGACCGGGTGGTGGTTGACTTCGGAGCAACACCGGTGACAGGTATCCATGTCCTTGTTGTTGAAAAGCTAAGGGAATACTACGGGTTGGAAAAGAGACCGGTTAAGGTTATCGAACCATACCAGATGTTGGGCGAGATTGACATGGAACTGGTCGATGCCATGGATATTGACGTTATAGGACTCTCAGGTGAAAATAATATGTTCGGCATTCCGAATAAAGACTGGACAGCGCACAGAACATTCTGGGGACAGGAGGTTCTGCTTCCTGGTAACTTTAATTGTACATATAACAGCAATGGAGATATGCTTATTCATCCCGAGGGAGATACAACAGTTCCTCCAAGTGCCATGATGCCTAAATCGGGTTACTTTTTTGATGCCCTTGACCGCCAGCAACCTATTGATGATTCCGTGCTTAAAGTGGAAGACAACCTTGAAGAGTTCGCCCTTATAACAGAACATGATCTCAATTACTGGAAAACCCGGGTTGAAGAAATTCAATCCCTCTCAAAAGCAGTTATCGCAAACCCAGGTGGAACAGCCCTGGGAGATATTGCACTTGTGCCGGCTGTCGGATTAAAACATCCCAGAGGTATCAGGGGTGTTGAAGAATGGTATATCTCAACTCTGACAAGGGAAGATTTTATAAAGGAAGTCTATGACAGGGAGACCGATATTGCCATTGATAACCTGAAAAAATTATACAGTGTAATCGGGAACAAAATTGATGTTGTCTATATCTGCGGCGCAGATTTTGGCACCCAGAATTCCACTTTTTGCTCTCCCGAAACTTTCAGCAGGGTATGGCTGCCTTATTATAAAAAAGTAAATGACTGGATCCATCAGAATACACAATGGAAAACATTCAAGCACTCATGCGGGGCAGTTGAGACATTAATGGATCTCTTCATCGAAGCAGGATTTGACATAATTAATCCTGTCCAGATAAATGCAGCGGGCATGGATCCACAATTATTGAAAAAGAAATATGGCGACCGGATAGTATTTTGGGGAGGAGGAGCTGATACCCAGGGAGTATTTGCTTTTGGGACACCTGAGCAGGTCAAAGAACAGGTCAAAAGGCAGTGTGATATATTGAATAAAAACGGAGGATTTGTTTTCAATACGGTCCACAACATTCAGGCTAATGTGCCTTTTGAAAATGTTGTGGCAATGTTGGGAGCCCTGAAGGAATTGTGATTTCTACGTTTAATTACAGTTAATCATGTAATATGGGATTATCTGCTGGTCTTCCAGAGATACGGTCAAGCGAATAATTATATGCATTTATAATACTTTTTCTTGTCAGAATGCCGATTATTTTCTCACGTTTTTCTTTCTCGACTACAGGTATCCGGCCTATATTTTTTCTTGCCATCTTATTGAGTGCAGTTTTAAGACTTTCATTAGGAAAACAGACAATAATGTCTTTTGTCATTACTTTTTGAACGGCGGAATCAGCATCTTCGCTTTGAAGAGCTTTGTTAATATCCTGGCGTGTGACCATCCCGACTAATCTACCGTCCTTCGATATTACCGGGAAACCTCTGTGGTTTGTTTTCTTAATCTTTAATCCGACATCTCTGACTGTTTCAGATTCATTAACCGCAATTACATCTTTAATCATCGCTTCAGAAACGGTGATGCTGTCCATGAGATCCACCTCGGTGTATTTTTCAATATCTATACCCCTCCTTAGTAGTTTAAGAGTATAAATTGAAGGTTTTGATATCCATCTTACCAGGACGACAGTTATAACACAGGTTACCATTAGTGGTGGTAGTATCTGGTAGTTACCGGTCATTTCAAACAGGAGGAGGATAGCAGATATAGGAGCATGTGATGTGCCTGCAAAAACGGCAGCCATTCCAACCAGGGCAAATGCACCCGGAGGTATCACGGTTGACGGCAATATTATAGTTGCTGTTCTACCAAAAGCTTCACCCAGCAATGCCCCTATAAAGAGTGACGGGGCAAATATACCTCCGGAACCTCCTGACCCAAGTGTAATTGATGTAGCAATTATTTTCAGGAATACAAGGGCTACTACAATACCAATCACTATTTCCCCATTTATTGTGCTTTCGATTACATCGTAGCCGACACCAAAAACCTGCGGGAAGAAAAGTCCGATCAAGCCTATCATCAGGCCGCCCAGTGCAGGTTTCAGATAGGCAGGCATTTTGATGCTGTTAAAGATATCTTCACTCTTGTAAAGTACTTTAATGAATAACAATGCAACCAGAGCCGTAAATAATCCAAAGATTAAATAATACGGCATGTCCATTATGCTGTATAGCTGAAATGGAGGGGTTTGAAAAGTAGGATGATCACCGAGGAAAGACCTGGAAATCACTGTGGCAGTAACTGATGAAAGGACCACAGATGAGAAATTTTTTAATCCGTATTCTCTCAGAATCACTTCCAGAGCAAAAAATATACCTCCCAGGGGTGCATTAAAGGTTGCTGCAATACCTGCACCGGCCCCGCAGGCAACCAGCGTTTTTGTCTTCTCTTCGGTCATGTTGAAAAGTTGTCCGATAGAGGATCCAAGTGCAGAACCGATCTGTATTATCGGTCCTTCTCTCCCGGCTGATCCTCCTGAACCGATGCAGATCGCTGATGCCAGGGTCTTGATAACAGCTACTCTTGGTCTTATTCTTCCCCCGTTTGTCACCATCGCATTTATAACTTCCGGAACACCATGTCCTTTGGCTTCCCTGGCAAAGAAATGTACAATGGGGCCAACCAATAATCCACCGATAGCCGGGATAATTATTATATAGTAATGCCCCATGAATCCCAGAAGATTTTCACCCTTAACAAAAAAGAGATTATTAATCTGCATTATAAGCCAGCGGAAGAAAATTGCTCCGAAAGCTGTCCCGGTACCTACAAGGATTGAGAAAACAAGGAAATAACTGGCATCTGAAGTCCGCAGAAAATAGATCAATTCTCTGACCCGCAGCCTGATGTTTATACCTGTCAGCTTTTTAAATTCGAACCATTTCATTTCTTCAAATCACTTTTCTTTGCATGAAAATATATTCAATTATTAGAATCTGAATATATTATCTGAACGGTTTAATACACAGAATATGCAATGAACCTTTAAGGCCAAACCGGTAAATGACCTCTAAAGATAAAGGAAACTATGAGAAGTCAATAATTTTTACTGACTACTGAGAATGACAGTCTGGCTGTTATTAATTCAATACGAGGAATTTTTTGCATATCGTGGATACATTATTTATTCTTAATTCTCAGATAAATTGTAAATTGGAACTGATTAAGAAATTTTGTTCTCCTTAATCAGAGTTATTAGTAAAACTGAAATTATCATTAGAAAAAAATATGAAAAAATCTTTTGTTATTCTCAGTCTTGGTTTAATACAGATATTTACTTTAAATGTCTGGTCTGCCATACCGGAATCCCGGCAGCATTTGTTGATGGATAAGAACTGGAAGTTTATACAGTCCGATGTAAATGGTGCAGAAAAGCAGAATTTTAATGATGCGGATTGGAGAACTATCAATCTTCCGCATGACTGGAGCATAGAAGGAGAATTTAAGGAAGATGCAATCACAAAAGGACCCGGCGGTTATCTCCCAACAGGTATCGGCTGGTACCGTAAACACTTTAGTTTGTCTTCAGTTGGTAAAGACCAGCAATTCTGGATTGAATTTGATGGTGTATATATGAATAGCGATGTCTGGTTAAACGGACATCATCTGGGAAAACATCCGTATGGCTATACAAGTTTTTACTACGATCTGACACCTTTTATTAAAAGAGGGGAAAACATAATAGCTGTGAGGGTTGATAATTCTCTTCAGCCAAACAGCCGCTGGTACTCGGGCTCAGGCATATACCGCCATGTCTGGTTGAATATTGCAGGTTCCGTTCATATAGCCCAATGGGGAACTTATATTACCACACCCCAGGTAGATTCATCATCTGCAACAATTTCGGTCCGCACTTCAATTGAGAACCACCTGGAGGTTTCTAAAAATCTGGTTTTAAGATCTGTAGTAATAAACGGATCAGGTAAAGAAGTTGCAGTTGTTGAAACACCTGTGACACTCACTTCAGCGGGAAAAACAGATGTTGAACAATCTCTTAAAGTCGACTCTCCTGAACTGTGGTCAATTGAAACACCCTCTATATACACTCTGCAATCTTATGTGGTGGAAGGAACTAAACCAATTGACAGTTACATTTCAACTTTTGGTATCCGGAAAATTGAGTATGATACTGATAAAGGCTTTTTTCTTAACGGTAAACACGTGAAGATGAATGGTGTATGTCTGCATCACGATGCAGGTTGTCTCGGTACCGCAATTCCGGAACAGGCTTGGATAAGGCGGCTGCAGCTACTCAAAGATATGGGTTGCAATGCCATCCGGACATCACATAATCCTCCGGCACCGGAATTTCTTGACCTGTGTGATAAAATGGGATTCCTGGTTATGGATGAAATCTTCGATGAATGGATACTTAAAAAAGGACAGGTGGACTTCAGCTATCATTTATATTTTGAAGAATGGTGGAAATCAGATTTGCTTTCCATAATACGACGCGACCGTAATCATCCATCCATTGTGATATGGAGTGCCGGCAATGAAGTTATTGAACAGGTATCCGAAACCGGCAGTGAAGTACTGCAAAAACTGGTTGAAGTCTTCCATAAGGAGGATCCTACCCGGCCGGTTACTCAGGCGAACGACAGAATTGCCGCCGGCGACGGCCCCGCAAAACTTCCATTCCTGGAATTACAGGATATCGTTGGCTATAATTATGTTGACAGGTGGAATGAACGCAGAGAATTATATTACAGCATAGACAGACATGATCATTCGGATTGGAAAATGATAGGAACAGAAAATATTTCTGTAGGTGGCATCAGAGGGCAATATTCAATAGAACGAGACCTGCCTGAAAGAGGGCCGGGCCGTTCAAGAGATTACAGGTTAGGCATGATCCAGGCTGAGCAATTATGGAAATTTACCCTGGTAAATGATTATGTCGTAGGCGATTTTATGTGGACAGGAATTGACTATCTTGGGGAAGCCTGGTGGCCAAGTAAGAATTCAAGTTCCGGTGTTATCGATCTTTGTGGTTTTCCCAAAGACGGGTATTACTTTTATAAAAGCCAATGGACCAGAGAGCCTATGGTTCATCTTTTCCCACATTGGAATTGGGAAGGTCATGAAGGCAGGGTTATTTCAGTAATTGCATATACCAATTGTGACACTGTTGAGCTTTTCCTGAATGGCAAATCGTTTGGTAAAAAATCTTATGTCTTTCCCCAGCAAGGTCATACTAACGCATGGAATACATATACCCGTCCATATATTGCACCTACAACATCCGATCTGTACTTAACATGGGACGTACCTTATGAGCCAGGCACCCTCAAAGCGGTGGGCAGAAAAAACGGGAGAATTGTGACGGAGGAGGTACATACAACCTCCAAACCTGCAGCTATACGTTTATCAGCGGATAAAATGGAACTTAGTGCAGATGCCTGGGATATTGTCAATGTTAAAGTGGAAATTATTGACGAAAACGGGTTGACTGTTCCCGATGCAAATAACCTTATTAAATTTAAGGTTGAGGGTGAAGGAATCCTGATTGGCACAGATAACGGCAATCCCCAGGACAAAACACTGATGAAAAGCAAACAGCGGAACACCTTTAACGGACTGGCACTTGCAGTAATCCAGTCAACTGAAAAAAGCGGGAATATCCGTATTACTGCTTCCTCAGCTGATCTTAAAGATGCTGTTCTGCAAGTTGTTTCAACCAGGGCAAGCAAATAAAATATGTTGAGAGATACTCTAATGAAAATAATTACAATGATGAAAAAGAAAACAGTAATACGGATAATAGCCATAGTATGTGCAATAGTATTGTCAGCGTCTGGAACAGCTTTTTGCCAGCCAGGTGAAAAAATGATACCGACGATTGTCGAAAAGGATGGCCGTCATGCCCTTTTGGTGGATGGACAGCCATTCCTGATGCTGGGAGGCCAGGCTCATAATTCCAGCTCCTGGCCGGGAATGCTGCCGGCAGTATGGTCGGCGATTAAAGCGATGCACGCTAACACCCTTGAAACTCCGATTTACTGGGAGCAGATTGAGGCGCAGCCCGGGAAATATGACTTTTCGCTTATAGACACACTTCTTACACAAGCACGGGAGCATAAG
>CAZKWD010000047.1:0-10372 GCA_964556175.1 uncultured Rikenellaceae bacterium | reverse complement strand
CTGAGTCTAATTTTATCGATTATATAAAGATATTCTGCCGTTCAGGGAACGGGGGTGCCGGATCGGCTCATCTCAGGAGGGAGAAGTTTGTTCCCAAAGGTGGTCCCGATGGAGGAAACGGCGGGAGAGGAGGACATGTGATTCTACGGGGGAACAGCCAGATGTGGACCCTTCTGCATTTACGGTATAAGCGGCACATATTTGCCGGTAACGGAGTCAGGGGAGGAGCACAACAATCAACCGGGGCTGACGGCAAAGATATTGTCATTGAGGTCCCCCTGGGTACAGTGGCCAAATCAGCAGAGACTTTTCAGTTCATATCCGAGATTACAAAACACGGGGAGGAGAAGATACTGGTAAAGGGGGGCAGGGGAGGACTCGGCAATACCCACTTTAAGTCTCCTGTAAACCAGACTCCGCGTTATGCCCAACCCGGCGAACCAGGTGTAGAAGACTGGTTTATCCTGGAACTCAAAATACTGGCTGATGTAGGACTGGTGGGTTTCCCGAATGCCGGTAAATCAACACTTCTTTCGGTAGTATCAGCAGCAAAACCAAAAATAGCTGATTATCCCTTTACAACACTTACACCTAACCTCGGGATTGTGAGCTACAGGGATGATAAATCGTTTGTAATGGCTGACATTCCAGGGATAATAGAGGGGGCGCATAAGGGGAAAGGTCTGGGAACCAGGTTTTTGAGGCATATAGAGCGGAATGCTATACTGCTCTTTCTAGTCCCTGCCGACAGTAATAACATCCGGGAAGAATACGAAATACTTATTAATGAGCTTAGAATGTACAACCTGGAGCTTCTTGATAAAAAAAGAGTGCTGGTTATATCAAAATCTGACCTTCTCGATGAGGAGATGATGGATGAGACACGAAAAGATCTGCCTGACATTCCGAGAGTTTTCATCTCATCAATTACCGGACAGGGGCTTGCAACTCTTAAAGATATGCTCTGGAGTGTTATGAATAAATAAATGATAGCCCGTTATGCTTGAACAACTGGATCAGCAGCTTTTTCTCTTTCTGAATTCACTGAATACACCCTTCTGGGACAAGGTAATGTATGCCGTAAGCGATAAGATAATTTGGGCTCCGCTCTATCTTGCAATACTGATCTGGCTGGGATTCAAATATAAAAAGAGATTTCCGGTAATAGTGCTTTTTATAATTTTTGCTGTTGCGTTGGCTGACCAGTTATCAGTTCATCTTTTCAAGAACCTGTTCCTGAGGCTTCGTCCGTGTCATGAGCCGGCCCTCCAGGGAATGGTACATCTTGTAAATGATAAATGCGGAGGATTGTATGGATTTGTGTCATCACATGCCGCAAATTCATTTAATGTGGCTCTGTTAAGCCTTATGTTCATCAAAAGAAGATGGTATTCAATAAGCATAATTCTGTGGGCTGCAATTATAGGCTATAGCAGGATATACCTGGGTGTTCATTATCCCGGCGATGTCATTTGCGGATCGCTGCTGGGTGCATTGATCGGGTGGGGGATGTATAAATTGTATGAAATAACGGATTCGAAATTGCTGGGGAAATATAATTATTTTAAAACCCCCCCAACCCCTCCCGACCTGCGGTCGGGACAGGCTCTGAAGGGGGGCTAATTCCTCAAAAAATCCATGCTCTGTCTCAACCTAAAAACGACCAATCCTTTCTTCAACCTGGCAGTTGACGAATATCTTCTTAAAAACAGGACAGAAGAGTATCTCATATTGGGAATAAACAGTCCGGCAGTGATCATAGGTAAACACCAGGTAGCACACAGGGAGGTTGATACCCGGTTTATCTTCGAAAGGGGAATCCCTGTAATAAGAAGGATCTCCGGGGGTGGGACTGTCTATCATGACTTCGGCAACCTTAATTTTACTTTTATCCTTAACAGCAAAAAGGGTTATCAGGTTAATTTCAGAAAATATACTCTTCCCGTACTTGAATTCCTGGAAGAAAAAGGAATTAAAGCAGGTTTAGAAGGTAAAAGCGATCTTAAGGTTAATGGCATTAAAATATCAGGTAATGCAGAGCATGTTTACCGTGAACGGGTTTTACACCATGGCACACTGCTTTTCAATTCCCGGCTTGATGATCTTCGTAAAACGTTAAGGAAAGACAAATCATCCTATTCGACCAGGGCCGTGGAATCAAATCCCTCACAGGTGATGAACCTGAAAGAATTAGTACCTCAGATAAAAGGCACGATTGATTTCAGATCTGAAATGTTGAAATTCTTCCTCGAGAAACAGGGGAATAGATTTATTGAGCTGACCGAAGATGAGAGATCAGAAGCAGGAGAACTGGAAAGATCAAAATACAGAACCTGGGAGTGGAATTATGCATATGGTCCTGAATATTATTTCATTAACAGGTTTGAACTGGAAAGGAAAAAACATTTCTGCAGGTTATTCGTGAAAGATGGTATAATCAGGGAATGTGAGATTGAGGGATCGAATGAAATGGTTGCGACAGCGAAAAAGCTTATTGGCTGCAAGCATATGGTTAAGGATATGACTGAGGTATTTAAACAGGAGAAGATTAATATAACAGGTTCGGATATTTTTAAATGGATATTTTAAAATCAGTAGTGGTCTGGTTGATCGGGATAGCAATTATTGTTGTATTCTTCCCTGTTACATTTATTGTATGGCTGCTTGTTCTTCCATTCGACAGGGAACATTCCGTGGTTCACTGGATGCTGATATATCAGGCGATTATTATTTCGTATGTGGTGCCTATCTGGCGAATAAAAGTTGAAGGGAGGAAAAAAGCACATCACGGAACCACATATGTCATTATATCCAATCACCAGTCAATACTCGATATACTGATCATTAATTGTCTTCGCTACCGGTTTAAATGGATATCAAAAATAGAGAACACGAAAAAACCGATACTGGGCTGGTATCTGAAAATGGCCGGTTATATAACCGTTGACAGGGGCGATAAAGAGAGCAAGGAGAAAATGCTGGAGGAGTCCTACCAATGTCTGAAGAAAGATATTTCGATCATGATATTTCCCGAGGGGACACGTTCTGCCGACTGCGAGATTGCTTTTTTCAAACGAGGAGCTTTCCAGCTGGCAATATCCGCTGGTGTCCCTATCCTGTCGGTACTGATAGAAGGTACAGGCGGAGTACTTCCCAAGCATGGCTTCATATTCGGTGGATTTCATAAAATAACAATAAAAGTTCTTGATCCTGTTGATGTGGAATCATTCGGAACAAATAGCCCTGAAGAACTTGCAATGCAATTCCAGCAGATGATGACAGCGAAGCTGAAGGAACTTAGAGAAGAAAACGAAAGGAAATGACTCATACCTCTTCATACAGAAGAATACTGCATAAGATGGGCTATTATGACTATCAGCATGGTTTAATATATCGTCGTATTAAACAGCAGGGCAGGTGGGACAAACATTTTGAACGTTGCAGGAATATGATAATCAGGGCGATAGATCAGTTTGAGCCCGAAAAGATTACTGTTCTTGGCAGCGGATGGCTGCTGGAGCTTCCGCTTGCTGAGATGATTGAAAGAACTCAAAAAATAATACTTGTTGATATAGTCCATCCTCCTGAAGTAATTACCCAGACTGCAGAGTATACTAACATTCACATTGTTGAAGAAGATGTTACAGGGGGTTTTATAGAATTGATCTGGAAGAAAGCAGGCAACAGAACATTTTTAAACAAACTACAGTCGTTGGAGGATATTATTGTCCCTGAATACACACCCGGAAGTGATCCCGGAATGGTTATTTCACTTAACATACTTACACAACTGGAGATACTGCCATTGAAGCTTTTAAGAAGAAAATGCAGGAAGGTGGCAGAGGAGGATTTCATGAATATAAGGAAAGATATTCAAAACAACCATATTCGCTTTCTGGAGAATCATAAATCAATTTTGATTTCTGATATAGCAGAGATTTTTAAGAAAGCAGGAGGAGATACGTATGAGAACAGTACCGTTGTTGTTGAATTACCCCGGGGTAAAGAAAGGGAGGAATGGTCATGGGATTTTGATCTTACCGGGACCGATTATAATCGAAAGAATTCTGTATTTAAAATTGCTGCAATTTTGATCTGAAATGGAGAGGAAGAAAATAAAAAAGAAATACCGGGAGATTATTGAAGAAAATGAGACTCGTCTTGGAAAGCTGAAAAAAAGGCAATTCCTTGTCTCAATGATGCGACTGGTTTTGTTTGCGGGAGGAATAGCTGCTTCAGTACCCTTTTTCAGAAGCTCAGTAACAGCAGGAATAATTGTCCTTATAATTTCTGCGTTCTTATTCATACTTCTTGTAAAATATTATACTATACTGGCTGAAAAGATCCATTTCACCAGCAACATAATCAGGATTAATGAATCTGAGCTAAAAGGCTTTCAGGGTGACTATTCTGCTTTTAACGGGGGTAATGAATGGATAGATAAGGATCATGACTTTTCTATGGATACAGATCTTTTCGGAAATGATTCATTGTTCAGATTTCTTAACAGGACTGTGACAGGATTTGGAAGAGAGACCCTGGCCAGGTGGTTATCGAAACCTTATCTTTTCCGGAACTATATAGAAACAAGACAGGAGGCGGTGAAAGAGCTCGCTCCGGAAATATCCTGGCGCCAGGAGTTTATGGCACATGGTCTGGGGGAACCACTTGAAAAAGAGGATGTTGAAAATCTCAAGAGCTGGTTGGAAGAAAAAGAAAGCTTCCTTTCTTCCTCTACACTTAAAACACTGATCCTTCTCTCTCCTGTTTTAACAGTCTCTCTCCTGGTGCTGGCACTGCTCAATCTGATTCCATTCAATATTTTAGGGTTCCTGTTTATTCTTAACCTTTTATTTGTCGGGGCATACCTGAAAAAGACCAACCGGATACATACTATGGTGTCAAGGAAATTCTCTCTTCTTTCTTCATTCGAAAAACTGATCTCACTGTTCGGAAATGAGCAATTTAGGTCACAGATCCTTAAAGGGGCTGCCGGCAGACTAATTTCAGACAACAAATCAGCAGCTCTCACGATCAGGGAGTTGAGGAGGATAATTGAAGCATTTGACAGCCGTTTGAACATATTTGCCGGCTTTTTACTTAATGGTTTAATTTTATGGGATTTTCAGTGTTTGATAAGGCTTGAGAGCTGGAAGGCAGAGTCAGCAGGGCAGCTTCCGGAATGGCTTGAAACCATAGGAGAGGTTGATGCCCTTGTGAGCCTGGCAAACCATGCCTATAATAATCCGGAATATGTTTTTCCCGAGATCACATCGGGGGAGCCTGTTATTGATGCTGTAAACATGGGTCATCCGCTGATAGAAGAAAAGGCCAGAATCCATAATGATTTTTTAATGAGCAGCAAAGGCCTTATATGCATTATTACAGGGGCAAATATGTCAGGGAAAAGCACTTTTCTCAGGACAGTAGCAGTTAATTTGGTAATGGGAATGGCAGGAACAGTTGTCTGTGCCTCCAGATTCAGATTCATTCCATGCAACCTGTTCTCAAGTATGATAACAACAGACTCTCTCAGTAAAAATGAATCCTATTTCTATGCTGAACTTAAAAGGCTGAAAACACTGAAAGAGAAACTGGAATCGGGTGAAGAGTTCTTTTTCCTGCTCGATGAGATCCTCAAAGGAACAAACTCAGAAGATAAAAGCACCGGGTCGAAACTGTTTCTTTCACGGCTGGCTGACCTGAATGGCACGGGGATAATTGCCACACATGACCTTTCACTGGGTAAAATGGAACATAAATTCCCGGGAAAGATCTTCAATAAATGTTTTGAGGTGGAAATTGAAGGGGAGAACATAATATTTGATTATAAACTGAGAGATGGTATAACACGCCATATGAATGCCGGTTTGCTTATGAGGCAGATGGGAATAATATAAACTATTACCATTTATTAACATCCCGACTGATAATGTAATTGTCGATCAATCAGTTGAATATTTTAATAACCTGTCTTTTTGTCATTCCAGACAGTAACAAAATAAGCCTTGTTGTTGAAAAATTGAATGCCTGCGACAGCTCTATTTAACTATATTTGCGCAAAAATTCTGGAAAATGTCAGTTGCAGGATATTCAGAAGAGCATATTAAAACCCTTGAATGGCGAGAGCATATCAGGCTGAGGCCGGGTATGTATATAGGAAAGCTGGGTGATGGTTCATCGGAGGATGACGGCATTTATGTCCTGCTGAAAGAGGTGATGGATAATGCCATCGATGAATATATGATGGGTTTCGGGAAGAAAATTGATGTGTCGATATCGGGCAGGGAAGTAAGAGTGCGGGATTATGGCCGTGGGATACCGCTTGGCAAGGTTCTCGATGCTGTGGCAAGAATGAATACCGGGGCAAAATATGATTCAAAAGCTTTCAAGAAATCCGTAGGACTGAATGGAGTCGGGGTGAAGGCTGTGAATGCTCTCTCTTCAAAGTTTGTTGTCAGATCAATACGCGATGGGCAGGTCAAGGTTAACGAATTCGAACACGGAATTTCTGTAAAGGATCATCCGTTAGAGCCAACGAATGAAGAAAATGGCGTTGAGGTGATCTTACAGCCTGATGAAGAGATGTTCGGGAACTATTTTTATATATCGGAATACGTGGATACAATGCTCAAGACCTACGTATACCTGAATTCCGGACTTATAGTTAACTTCAACGGAAACAAATTCTTTTCCAGGAACGGCCTTGCGGATCTGTTAAATGAAAACATGAGCAAGGAGGGATTATATCCTCTTATTCACCTGAAGGGCGATGACATTGAGGTTGCTTTAACCCATGTTATGCAATACGGGGAAGATTACTTCAGTTTTGTTAACGGACAGCATACAACCCAGGGAGGCTCTCACCTTATAGCATTCAAAGAAGCAATAGTCAAAACAATCAGGGAGTTTTACAAAAGAGATTATGATCCTTCCGATATCAGGTCATCAATAATAGCTGCGATAAGTATAAAAGTAGAGGAACCCATATTCGAATCGCAGACAAAGACTAAGCTGGGATCAAAGGATATGGGACCTGGAGGACCCTCCATAAGGATTTTTATTAATGATTTCATTAAGAAAAAACTCGATGATTTCCTGCATAAGAATCCCGACACAGCGGCAATACTACTAAAGAAAATTCAGGATTCTGAAAAAGAAAGAAAGGCTATTTCGTCAATTCAGAAGCTGGCAAGGGAAAGGGCAAGAAAAGTGAGCCTTCACAATAAAAAACTGAGAGACTGCAGGATACATTATAATACCAATGATCACGACAAGCTTGATTCAACAATCTTCATCACAGAGGGTGACTCAGCAAGTGGTTCAATCACCAAATCGAGGAATGTTGAAACACAGGCTGTATTCAGCCTCAGGGGAAAACCACTTAACTCGTTCGGCCTTACAAAAAAAATTGTGTATGAGAACGAAGAATTCAACCTGCTGCAGGCAGCCCTGAATATCGAAGACGGAATTGAAAACCTCAGGTATAATAATGTGGTGATTGCAACAGATGCCGATGTTGACGGGATGCACATCAGACTTCTCCTGCTTACATTCTTCCTCCAGTTTTTTCCTGAGCTTGTCAGGAGAGGACATGTTTATATTCTTCAAACACCTCTGTTCAGGGTAAGAAACAAAAAAGAAACAAGGTATTGTTACTCTCCCGAAGAAAAATCCGCGGCAATAAATGCACTCGGACCTAATCCGGAGATCACAAGATTCAAGGGATTGGGGGAAATATCGCCTGATGAGTTTAAATATTTTATCGGGAAGGAGATACGTCTTGAACCCGTAAGGATGAAAAAAACTGATGCCGTTAACGGTTATCTCGAGTTTTATATGGGGAAGAATACACCTGCACGACAGGATTTTATTATTGAGAACCTGAGAGTTGAGGAGGATGAGGTTGAGTCAGAAATCTGAAGAACAAATAAATTGCCGGTAATATGTCTATGGAAGAAATGGATCTTGATATTGATGGTATTGAGGATGGAGAATTAATGCCGGAAGGATCGGAAACACTTCATTCGGTAACAGCTCTGTCGGGAATGTACCAGGACTGGTTTCTGGATTATGCTTCCTATGTCATTCTGGAAAGAGCTGTTCCGGAACTTTATGACGGACTAAAACCTGTTCAGAGGCGTATTCTCCATTCAATGAAGCGGATGGATGACGGACGGTTCAGTAAAGTTGCCAATATCATAGGTCATACCATGCAGTTTCACCCTCATGGTGATGCCTCAATAGGCGATGCCCTTGTACAATTAGGACAAAAGGAGCTTCTCATTGATACACAGGGCAACTGGGGCAATATGCTTACAGGTGATGGCGCAGCAGCACCAAGATATATCGAGGCAAAACTTTCAAAATTCGCCCTCGATGTCGTCTTTAACCCCAAAACCACTGAATGGAAACTCTCATATGACGGCAGGAATAAAGAACCTGTAACTCTTCCTGTCAAATTTCCGCTGCTGCTGGCTATGGGAGTGGAAGGAATTGCCGTCGGACTCGCATCAAAGATAATGCCTCATAATTTCGGCGAACTCATCGATGCGACTATTCAATATCTCCAGGGCAAGGAATTTACTCTTTATCCCGATTTCCCGACGGGAGGATTAATAGATGTATCAAGATACAATGACGGGCAAAGAGGCGGGGTGATCAAAGTAAGGGCGAAGATTGAAAAAATCGACAAGAAAACTCTGATTATTTCGGAGATACCTTTTGGCAAAACAACCACCTCCCTGATCGAATCAATCATTAAGGCAAACGAGAAGGGAAAGATAAAGATCAGGAAGATTGACGATAATACCTCTTCTAATGTTGAAATCGTGATCCATCTGATGCCGGGAGTCTCGCCCGACAAAACAATTGATGCTCTTTACGCACTTACGGATTGTGAATACTCAATTTCACCAAATATATGTGTTATAACAGAGAACAAGCCATCTTTCATGGGGGTAAGTGCAATCCTGAAAAAATCAGCCGACAAAACGGTAGAATTACTGAAAGCAGAGCTTGAGATCAGAAAAAATGAACTGCAGGAAGAGTGGCACATGTCATCCCTCGAAAAGATCTTTATAGAAGAGAGGATCTATCGCGATATAGAGGAATGTGAGACCTGGGAAGCCGTGATAGAGGCCATTGACAAAGGTCTCATGCCATTCAAAAAACGGCTGCAAAGGGAGGTGACAAGGGAGGATATCATACAGCTTACGGAAATAAAGATCAAGAGGATCTCAAAATATAATGTCAAAAAAGCTGACGAGCATATCAGTGGAATAGAATCAGAACTTGATGAAGTAAAAAATCATTTGAGGAATATTATACCATTTACAATAAACTATTTCAAGCAGATAAAGAAAAAATACGGCAAGGGAAGGGAGAGAAAGACAGAGATCAGGAGCTTTGATATGATACAGGCAACGAAGGTGGTGGCAAGCAATGCCAGGTTATATATAAATTATAAGGAAGGATTCATAGGAACAGGTTTGAAAAAAGATGAATTTATCTGTGAGTGTTCCGATATTGATGATATACTGGTAATTCGCAAAGACGGTGTTTTCCTTATTACCAGAGTTGCTGACAAAATATTTGTGGGGAATGATATAATCTATGCCCAGGTGTTTCTTAAAAATGACGAACGGACTATATACAACATTGTTTGCCAGGATGGGAAGGATGGTCCGCTGCTGGCTAAGAGATGTGCAATAACGGGTCTCACACGTGACAAGGAGTACAATCTGACAAGAGGAAAACAGGGGTCAAAGATCGTCTACTTCAGCGCCAATCCAAACGGCGAAGCTGAGGTGATAAAAGTACATCATAAACCGAAAGCCCGTCTTAAAAAGCTTGTTTTTGAATTTGATTTCGGACAGCTTAATATAAAGGGTAAAACCTCGATGGGAAACATCCTGACAAAGAACGCTATACATAAGATTTCCCTCAAGGAGAAGGGGCTCTCAACACTGGGCGGCAGGAAAATATGGTTTGATGATTCAGTGTTCAGGCTTAATGTAGACGGGAGGGGGATCTTCCTTGGTGAATTCAGCGCTGATGACAAAATACTGGTGATTACGAAAAGCGGTTACTTCAGGCACACCGGATTTGACCTTTCGAATCATTTTGAGGATAACATTCTCGTAATTGAGAAATTCAGGCCGGGGAAAGTCTATTCTGCTGTTTACTGGGATGCAGAACAGAAATATTATTACCTGAAAAGGTTCATGATCGAGGAATCGGAAAAGCCACTCTGTTTCATTAGTGAACATACTGAATCGAAGCTTGTAAGCATCACAGAAGTTGAATATCCGAGATTTGAAATCCATTTCGGGGGAAAGCACAAAAACCGCGATATAGAGATCATTGAGGT
>CAZKWD010000046.1:6574-10485 GCA_964556175.1 uncultured Rikenellaceae bacterium | reverse complement strand
GGATAGATCTTCACAGCCAGTACATTATCCTCCCCGGCTTTGATTTGATTGCTGATATCGAGACTGTACTGGGCAAACATACCTGCCATTTGGGTAGAATCTGCTACCTGTTTCCCGTTTACCCATACAGCAGCGCGATAATTTATTCCCTTGAATATCAACTGAAAATGACGTCCCATGTCAGATTCCGGGACGCTGAATGTTGTCCTGTACCAGTATGGTTTTTTCCATGGATTGGGATCATTTGGAAGATGGCTGAATTTCTCAAGATCATACTTCTTGTTGAACTCATCCGAAGCATCAGGTATATACATATTGTTCAGTCCTGAATACGGATCAGGATAAACTCCGTTGGCTACCAGTCCTGAAAGAACAGTTGAGGGTACTTTCACCGGAAACCAGTAAACATCCGGTTCATATTCTGAAGTTGATATCTCTTCTCCCCCATCATTAACCAGAGATGATGATTGCAGGTCAAAATCTACCAGCTTCACCTGCTTTACCGGTTCCATCTGTGACCAGGCAGGAGTAACCATAAAAATGCATAAAAGCCAGATAAAAATTCTTATTTTGTTCATAATCTATGTGTTAGAATAATTAGTGGAATATAATTGATTTGTTTCTTCTTTACTTTAACCGTCACCGGTTTCATCAAAAATAGATTCTTCATGTATAATTATATCTATATCAGATTCTTCGGCAGCGATATTCTCATCTTTGTAAAGTATATTCCCTATCATCATAAGGAAGATCGAAAGCAATATGACAAGCGTTACCACCTCCTCGTTAATTGGTTCAAGCCTTAATGTGACGGGGATACTCAGAAACAGGAGAATTGTTATCAGTCCCCTCGGTGAAAGAAACAGGAATGGGAAAATTGGTATTTTAAGGAATTTCCAAAGGAAAATAATACGTAACAAATATATACCAACAATAATAGCCAGGGCGGTAAAAATATTATGGTAGTTCAATACACCTTCTATTTTTGTATAGAATCCGAACATTATAAAGAAAAATGACCTGACAACAAAGGTAAGTTCAGTCAGGATCTTCTTGAATGATACGAGGTCATTTCCGAATTTATTAAAGTCCACATATCTTTTGATTACGCTATTCTGAACAAGTTTGTAGTTAGCCAGGGCTATTCCAAATGCCAGTACAAGCAAAAGCGCGGGCAGATGTATCATTTTTGCAAGAGCATAAACCAGCACAACTGATGTCAGGATAATAATATAGTTAATATGATATGTTATTTTATGCAGCAGTATGGCAAGAGCTGAGGTGACTATTATTGCTACAAATATTGTCAGTATTGCATTGAGTCCATAATTTATTAATCCTTGTCCTATAGAGCCCTGGTAAATAAGAATAAAGTCGAATACAAGAATTCCGACAATATCCGATAAAGAGCTCTCATAAACAACAAATTCTTTTTGTTCCCTGTTCAGATTTATAGCAGAAGGTATGGCGACAGCACTGCTGATAATTCCAAAAGGCACAGCATTAAGAAGTGAATCAATCAGAGGAAACCCAAGAAGTTTATACAGAATTACAGTCATGATAGCCACAAAAAATGCAAAAAGTATTATGGCAGCAGATGCGGATTTAAATATTATTCCAACTTTATTTTTCCCAAGTTTCAGGTCCATACTTGCTTCCATGACAATCAGTATCAGACCAAGTGTTCCGATTACAGGAAGCAGTGGTTCAATATCTGGTATTTCAAAGCCTGTATGGTTAACCAGAAGCCGGAGTGCTATTCCCAAGCCAATAAGCAGAATGACCCCTGGTATCTTTGAATACCTGCTCGTGATGTCAAACAGGTATGCAAGCAGAATCATCAGACAAAGAGCAAGAATTATATAATTTGTCATATAATTATCAAATTATGTGTTGGATTTTCACAAATCCTTTTCCTTTTTTCCGGGTATAAATTTAGTATATCTATCTAAAGTATTGACCAGGCTTTGAAAGAATAATGAAGTAATTGAAACTCTGTTTGAAATCAAAATCGTTATATTGCATGCCGACTAAAGCCAAAATGGTATTATGGGGACCTATCTGAGTATCTCTTTACGCTTCGATTATTTTCCCTTATTAGTCATTGTGGGCCTTGCCTGGATCATTCCAATGGCATTATCGGTTCTCAGGATTAAAAAGATCCCTTCGGTTGTTGTTGAGATCTTCCTGGGTTATTTTGCCGGGAAATACCTTCTATCAAATATAAGTCCGGAAAGTAGTAATATCCTCGAATTTCTGGCATTGACAGGATTTATATTTCTGATGTTCCTTATAGGACTGGAAATAGATATGGACCAGGTAATATTCTCTTTCCCCCGTAAACGGATTAATTATTCAAAGCTTATTAAGAATCCTCTTATAATAAGTATTGTCTATTTCTGCCTTACAATAATTTTATCATATGCCGCGGCCATTGGATTATCGCTTCTTGTTAATGTCAAAAACAACTGGTATATAGCTCTGATAATGGCTACCACTTCAGTAAGCATTATTCTCCCTGTTTTGAAAAACCGTGGGGAAGCAACAGGAGCATATGGCCAAATGCTGATAATTACTGCAGCGATAGCGGATATCCTCAGCATCATCCTTTTTACTTTCACAGCTTATATCATTAAAAACGGCTTCAGGATTGAAATCATGCTCATCCTTGTTCTGTTTGCATTTTTTTACATTTTATACAGACTCGGGAACCGTTTCAGAAATTGGTCTGTGCTGAAGAAAATATCATTCCAGCTATCGCATGCTGCCTCCCAGTTGAGCATCAGGGGATCAATGCTGTTATTATTGATATTTGTCGTATTGAGCCAATATATTAGTCCTGAAGTAGTCTTGCTTGGTGCATTTCTAAGCGGAATACTTCTTTCGCTCTTTCTCCATAAGGGAAGATCTCTGTTACTTGTTAAACTTGATGGTATGGGCTATGGGTTCTTCATTCCGATTTTCTTTATTATGGTTGGAGTTAAATTTGACCCATCGGCCCTGAAGGAATATGAATTTACTCTTATACCTTTTCTATTAATTCTCCTTCTGTTAATGTTTCTCATCAAGGTGATCCCTTCTTACCTGTTTATTAAACAATTTGGCAGAAGAAGAGCATTATCCGGTGGATTGTTACTCTCCTCGCGCTTAAGTCTTATTATAGCTGCCTCTGCAATCGGACTTGAACTGGGAGTTATCTCTCCGGGCATCAATGCCAGCTTTATTATTATGGCTCTCGCCACCTGCTTTCTTGGGCCGGTACTATATAATTCAATAAACCTGCAAGACAGGCTGCCTCGTGAAAGAACAATTATAATAGGTGGCAGCAGTAAGGGTGTTCTGCTTGCAAGGAGATTGAATATTCACGGAAAAGCTTCAGTAATTGTTGAAGTTGACAAAAAAAGATACAAAGATCTGCATTCCAAAGGACTGAAAGCATGTCTTTCTGATGGTTGTGATCCGGCAACTTATGAAAAATTAAAGATGAATGCCTCCAGCTACGTGGTTGTTGATACAGGATCAGATGAATTGAATATCCGGATTTGTGAGATGTTAAGGAAAGTGTACAATCATGAAAGGATCATTTCGATGGCAAATGAATGGAAAATTGAACAACAACTTAAGAATCTGGATATTAACACCATAGATGTCAGGAGAGTATTGGCAACCACAATCGAAACACTTATCGTAAGGCCCGCAATTTACAATGCCCTTGTAGAAACATTTGAGAATTTTAGCGTGGAAGAGATTCCTGTTGTCAATTCAGATATAGACGGACACCAGATACAGGAAATTCCCTTCCACAAGGATGCTATCCTGATTATGGTGAAAAGAGGCACCAGTTTGTTTATTCCGCACGGAAAAACATATATTAGATCGGGTGATGTCCTGAGTATCTTCGGAACCGATTC
>CAZKWD010000046.1:0-6474 GCA_964556175.1 uncultured Rikenellaceae bacterium | reverse complement strand
ACGGAAAAACATATATTAGATCGGGTGATGTCCTGAGTATCTTCGGAACCGATTCAGCCCTGGAGAACACAAGGCAAATTCTGGTAAAAACACCAGGATAATAGTAATTAGATTCAATGCAGGGTTTAATGTACCGGCTGATGTTTAATATTCAAATGCCAGCTCATTTGTTCACCTAAAATTAAACCCCTGTTACATAATGTTTTGGATACTTAGTTGACTAAGAAGCCAAACACGAAAGTGGTAAAAAGTTGATTTTTTTATTATCTTGCAATCTTACGTGGAAAATACAGACACTGATTCCATTCAGGATTTATCGCTTACATTCATTAATCGGTTTCAGATAATTAAAAAGGTAAGCGAATGGCTCAAAAATTCAGATGGTTATTAATTTAATTAAATATTACTATGGAAGATACAATTAAAAATTGGGGTGACGTAATTTTTCCATGGTTGTTATCACATGGAATAAAGATTGTAATAATTGGAATTGCAGTCTGGTTGCTGATTTTAATTTTAAGCAAAATCATCAGAAAAGCTGTAAGAGTTGCAGTAGTGCCTGATAAAAACATGCCGCCGGAGGCAGAAAAGAAACGGGAGGATACTCTTATTCATATCTTTAACGGGGCTTTGAAAATAGTAATTATTGTACTGGCTTTAATGATGATCCTGCAGGAGATAGGTGTCGAAATAGGTCCGTTACTGGCTGGGGCAGGAATATTAGGACTGGCTTTCGGTTTTGGAGGACAATATCTTATCAGGGATATAATTACAGGATTGTTTATTATCCTTGAGAACCAGTACAGGATCGGAGATGTTGTAAATATTGATGGAACCTCCGGATCAGTAGAGGAGATAACCCTGAGGCTGACCACATTACGTGATTTAAACGGGACGATGCATCATATCCCGCATGGCGATATTAAAAGAGTGGCTAATTTGTCAAAGAAGTTTGCCAGGATAAATCTCGACATGGGTGTTGCATATGATACCGACCTTGAACATGTTATCAAGGTAATAAACAAAACCGGTAATGAACTGGCGGAGGATCCTCTCTATAAAGAGTTTATTCTTAAGCCTCCTCAGTTTCTACGTGTTAATGATTTTGCAGACTCAGCAATAATTCTAAAGATACTTGGTGATACCAAACCTCTTAAGCAGTGGGAGATAACAGGTGAATTAAGGAAACGCTTAAAGATCGCATTCGATAAGGAGGGAATTGAAATCCCATTCCCTCAAAGAGTTATACATCATTCAAAAGAATAAGTGACCAAATAATATGAACAAGTATAATTTTGGAGTAATTGGGAATTGTTCCTACCTGGCCTATATCGATACGCAAGCTAACGTAAACTGGCTCTGCCTGCCCAAATTCGACAGCAGTTTTATCTTTGGCTCACTGCTCGACAGGAATAAAGGAGGAGAATTCAGTATAATGCCGAATGATAGCGATTACAAGTCAAAACAGTATTATATTAAAAACACCAACATCCTGGCAACTGAATTCAAAGTAAAGGAAGGAAAGTACAGAGTTATCGATTATGCACCACGTTTCAACCAGTATGAAAGATATTTCAAGCCCCTTATGCTGTTCAGAAAAATTGAGCTTCTTGAGGGTGATCCGCTTATCATTGTAAAATGTAATCCTGTTGATAATTACGGGAAACTTACGCCGGAAATTTCTGCGGGCAGCAACCATATCCGATATCTGAATTTAAGCAGCCAGATACGGCTCACATCCGACATTCCTCTTAATTATATCCTTAATGAAAAAGCATTCCTTTTAAATGAAACACGTTATTTGGTCTTTAGCTATGGAGTTCCTCTTGAAGCACCCCTGGCAGAAACAGCGGAACTATTCCTTAAGAAGACACTAACCTATTGGATAAACTGGGTAAAATCAACTTCCATACCATATATTTACCAGGATGAGGTTATACGATCAGCACTGGTATTAAAACTTCATCAATATGAAGACACCGGTGCAGTAATAGCTTCAGGATCAACAAGCCTGCCCGAAATTGACCAGGCACACCGGAACTGGGACTATCGTTACTGCTGGATGAGAGATACATATTATACGCTGAATGCTTTTAACAATATCGGCCACTTTGAAGAGCTTGAGAAATATTTTGATTTTATACAAAATGTTATTCTCAATGAGAAACAACAGATCAAACCGTTATATACTATAACAGGAGACCGGGTCCCCGATGAAAAGGTGCTGCTTCTCGAAGGTTATTTAAAGAATAAACCGGTACGAATTGGTAATAATGCCATTTACCAGACACAGAATGACGTATATGGACAGGTACTCGTAAGTCTTTTACCTCTTTTTATTGATAAAAGACTGGATTATGTAGAGATGCATAAATCCAAATTTATTACCGAATGGCTTCTTGACCGCATTGAGAAATATATAGATATACCCGATTCTGGTCCATGGGAATTCGGAACGACAAACCAGATACATTGCTATACTAATCTTTTTCACTGGGTGGGATGCAAGGCAGCTTTAAAAATAGGATCAATAATCAACAATAAAAAAATTACAGAGAAAGCCAGTTCGCTGATGGCCCGTGCGGAAAAGTATATCGAAGATTGTTTTAATCCCGGGAAAGGTGCTTATATGCAATCAGTAGGTAATACTCATATGGATGCGGGTAACCTTCAGCTTATCACAATGAATTATCTGAATCCGAATGGAGGAAGAGCGCTGCAACATCTCAAGGCATATGAAAAGGAACTTTTTAGTGACCCGGAAGTTTTTTTAAGATACAAAGAGGATGATCTTGGCAAATCGCATAACACATTTATCATTTGCGGTTTCTGGTATGCAGAAGCTCTTGCGGCAGTTGGAATGATTGATAAAGCTTTCCGTGTAATTGAAACACTTAATAAAAGCGCAAATCATCTGGGTCTGTTCAGTGAAGATGCCGATAAGGATTTCGGCCAGTGGGGCAATTACCCCCAGACATACAGTCATGTGGGCCTTGTAAATGCCGTGTACCGGTTATCGACAAAATTAAATAAACCTATTTTTCTCTAAGTTGTGAAAACATTTGACAAATTTGATTTTAAGAGGATTATTGTTGTTGCCTACAGGCTCCCGTTTAAGATTTTGAGAAAGAAAGAAGAGTTTTACCCTATTCAGAATTCAGGAGGATTAGTTTCCGCCATTCTCTCTCTGTCTTCAAAAATGAATTCAGAGAATAATTCATCATCAAAAATCCTGTGGGTTGGTACCGGTGATCCTGAGCTTGGGGAAATAAATGTCCATCCCGGTATTGAACTTGTTCCGGTTGAAATACCGCGAAAGATAAATGACAAATATTACGGAGGCTTCTGCAATGATACAATCTGGCCGTTGTTCCATTACTTTCCCACAAACACAGTATATGACACCAGTTATTATAATGCTTATGTAACTGCTAATAACCTTTTCTTTCAGAAACTGCAAAAAATAATAGAACCGGGTGATTTTGTATGGGTCCATGATTACCAGCTCTTTTTGCTGCCGGACATGATAAGAAAATCTTTCCCTAAACTCGATATCGGTTTTTTCCTTCACATTCCGTTTCCGTCATTCGAAATGTTTCGCCTTCTTCCAAAAAATTGGCGTGAAGCCATTCTTAAAGGTATGACAGGCGCGGATGTAATTGGATTCCACATAAATGATTATACCCAGTATTTTCTCAGATCAGTAAAAAGGACTCTTGGCTATAAGGTCGAACAGAATTTTATTTCCATTAACAGCAGGTTATCCAAAGCGGATGCCTTTCCCATTGGAATAGACTTTACAAAATTTCATGATGCATGTTACTCGCCCAAAACCAACTTCCAGAAAAATAAAATCAGGAAGTATCTCGGGGACAGGAAACTGATCTTTTCAGTTGACAGGCTTGATTATTCAAAGGGATTCCTCTTCAGATTAAAGTCATATGAACGGTTCCTTGAGAGATTTCCCGAATGGCATTTTAGAGTGACCTTCAATATGGTGGTAGTACCATCAAGAGATAATATCCAGGAATACCGTATACTTAAAAAGGAAATTGAAGCTACTGTCGGGCGTATTAATGGCAAATACAGTACTCTTAACTGGCGTCCACTGATCTACCAGTATAAATCAATCCCTTTTAACGAGATGATTGCAATCTATAATCTCAGTGATGTGGGGTTTATTACACCTCTGCGTGATGGGATGAACCTGGTTGCAAAGGAATATGTTGCCTGTCAGACAGAAAAACATGGAATGCTGGTGTTGAGCGAAATGACAGGAGCCGCAATCGAACTGAATGAAGCAATAATAATCAATCCCACCGATATTGATGAAGCTGCCGAAGCCCTGAACAGGGCTCTTACAATGCCTGAGATAGAAAAAGAAAAGAGGATACATAAAATGCAGAACAGGCTGAGAAGATATGATGTGTTTACATGGACAAATGATTTTTTCAACCAGGTTGAAGAGGTGAAAAAAGAAAAGGAGAACCTCCAGGTAAAATACCTGGATGAAAATACCAGGAAATCCATAAAGATAAAATATCATGAATCTCAAAGACGCCTGTTCTTGATCGATTACGACGGGACTCTTACTCCAATAGTCAAGCTGCCCGAAATGGCTTTGCTAAGCGAAGAGACTGAAAAAATACTACAGACCATCATTTCAGATCCCTGTAACATAATGGTAATCATCAGCGGCAGGACACAGGAGTTTTTAGAGGAACAGTTTAAAAATCTTGATGTGATCATGGTTGCTGAACATGGTTATATGATCAAATATCCCGGAATCGGCTGGCAGAAAAATAAGGAAATCGATCTGTCATGGAAAGAAAAATTTTTACCGCTGCTAAATGATTATGTCGACAGGTGTACCGGTTCTATGATAGAAGATAAGAATGCATCACTTGTATGGCACTACCGTAATGCTGATGAGGAGACTGCTTCACTAAGAATTAATGAACTAAGGGATGACCTTTCTGAAATCCTTAAAAGTGATTTAAAACTCCGGGTCCTTGAAGGAGATAAAGTGCTGGAAATTAAAAGTATATTATATGATAAAGGAACAATAGCAACCCGGATTATTAACAGCGGGGAATATGATTTCATTCTTGCACTGGGTGATGACAGCACCGACGAAGATCTTTTCAAGGCAGTCCCCGAATCAGGATTTACAATAAAAATAGGATGTAACCCAACAAACGCCAGATTCAATTTAAGGGATCAATCACAGATTGTTGAAATATTGTCACTTTTTATTACCCCTGTGGAAATATAACATCGCCCTTTTCTTATTATATTTCCGCAATATTTTAAAAATGACTATCAGAAATCATTATGAAACGATTCGGCACTATTCCTGTTTTCCTTACTGCCATTTCCACAATACTGGGTGCAATTCTTTTCTTAAGATTCGGCTTTGCAGTCGGGACTCTCGGATTCTGGGGTGTCCTGCTGATCATTATTGTGGGACACGCCCTAACAATCCCGACAGCTTTTGCACTTTCTGAACTTGCTACAAATAAACGTGTTGAGGGCGGAGGAGAATATTTTATTATTTCACGTTCATTCGGACTCAATATTGGTGCCACTATAGGAATAGCTCTATATCTGTCACAGGCAATAAGTGTAGCATTTTATGTTATTGCATTTACTGAAGCATTCGAGTTTGTTTTTAATTATTTCTCCCAATCTCTTAATATCACCATTCCCAGACAAGTCATCAGCATTCCTGTAATGCTTATCCTGGGTTTTGTTATTCTGCGAAAAGGTGCAAATATGGGAGTTAAAATGCTTTATATTGTAGTAAGTATATTGTTCATCTCAATACTTTGTTTTTTCCTGGGAACAACCGAATTTGGAGCAGCCTCGGGAGGCAGTATCCCCTCCGGTGATATAAGAAATCTGAAGGATTTCTTCATGGTATTTGCAATAGTATTCCCCGCATTTACCGGAATGACAGCCGGGGTGGGCCTTTCGGGAGATCTTAAAAATCCGGCAAAGTCTATCCCCCGCGGTACTATAATAGCAACTATTTCCGGATTCCTTATCTATATAGCAATCATTTATAAACTATCAACAACGGCAGGTGTTGAGGATATGTTATCCAACCAGCTGATCATGGGGAAAATAGCTATTTTTGGAATCGTTATTATTCCTTTAGGTCTTGCTGCTTCCACAATATCTTCGGCCATTGGTTCAGTTATGGTAGCTCCAAGGACTCTTCAGGCGCTCGCCCATGACTCATCTTTCCCGTCGGCAAAGATGAACAAATGGCTGGCAGCGGGAAGAAAGACTGATAATGAACCTGCAAATGCAACATTGATAACGATAATTATTGCCATGGTTTTTGTTGCACTGGGCAGCGTCAATGCAGTGGCTGAGATTATTTCCATGTTCTTCCTGGTAACATATGGATCACTATGCCTTATATCATTCCTTAATCACTTCGGATCTTCCCCCTCCTACAGGCCCTCA
>CAZKWD010000045.1:4356-10584 GCA_964556175.1 uncultured Rikenellaceae bacterium | reverse complement strand
ATTGTACCAATATTTACATGTGGTTTCGACCTGTCAAATTTTTCTTTTGCCATAACTCCAAGCTTATTAAATTTAATATATATTCGTAATCAATTATAAAAGTATCTTTTTACCGTTGAGCCGGAGAGGGGAATTGAACCCCTGACCCCTTCCTTACCAAGGAAGTGCTCTACCCCTGAGCTACTCTGGCATCAAAAAGTGAGCGGGAGACGGAACTCGAATCCGCGACCCTTAGCTTGGAAGGCTAATGCTCTACCAACTGAGCTACTCCCGCTTTATATCATCATAGAGATCCGTATTCTATCCCGGCTATATGCTTAAGCTTTCGTCAGGTTTACGGTTAAGTGGGGAGAGCAGGATTCGAACCTACGAAGGCGTCCGCCAACAGATTTACAGTCTGCCCCAGTTGACCGCTTTGGTATCTCCCCCTTGAAACAGAGTTAATCTCTTAAGACACACATCTGCAACTCCTTCAGGAGCCGATGAAGGGATTCGAACCCCCGACCTGCAGATTACAAATCAGCTGCTCTGACCAACTGAGCTACATCGGCAAGTTAAAGAACGTCCCGAGGGTGCATAATTCACCCTGAAAATCGGTGTGCAAATGTATGAATTTATATTTTATAATTCAAAATAAATCAAAATAATTTTGCCCGCAGTTATCCTACACACCTCTCTTCTTCTGTTTATGCCTGGTAATCTGTTTTTTAAGAGCATCAACAGCATTATCAGTAGCCTCCTCAAAAGTTTTACTTTGCTTCTTTGCAAATAAAGGCCCACCCGAAAGATCCAGTTTAATTTCGCTAATTTTATTCTCACGCTCCTGATCATTGTCAAGCCTGAGGTATACTTCGGCATTAACAATATCTTCACCAAATTGGGTCAATTTATCCACTTTTTGATGAATAAAGTTTATTAGCTTCTTATCAGCATCAAAACGAACTGAATGAATCTGAATGTTCATAGTAGTACCTCCTGTTTATTTGTTTAATTTAAGCTCGTGGATGAGCCTGTTTATAAATTTTTTTAAGTTTCTCAAATGTGTTATGCGTATATATCTGTGTTGCCGACAGATTTGCATGACCAAGGAATTCCTTTATAGCATTCAGCCCGGCACCCCTATTCAGCATATGTGTGGCAAACGTATGCCTTAGAATATGAGGGCTTTTCTTTTCAATCGTGGTTACCATTGAAAGGTATGCTTTTACAGTATTATAAACATATTTATCATACAACTTGTTTCCCTTATCAGTAATAAAAAACCAGTCGGTATTTTCCGCGGCGGCAAAATCATTTTTTGCCCTTATATACTCCTCAAGCCTTTTAGTAAATGGTTTTGTCAGAGGTATGATACGTTGTTTATTCCTTTTGCCTGTGACTTTAACGGTTGCTTCCTCCATGTCCACGTCGCTGTCACGAAGTCCAATCAGTTCCGATCTTCTCATTCCTGTCAGGTAAAGCATTTCTATAATCGTCCTGTTTCTGATACCTGCAAAATCATCTCCGAAATTATAATCATCAAGCAGTGTATCAAGGGCCTCCTCCCCAACAAATACAGGCAGGCTTTTCTTTCTTTTTGGCAGTACCACTTTTTCAAGCGGATCGTTATTTACTGTTCCCTCCTTCCTGAGGTACCTGAAAAAGACCCTGAGGCATGATATTTTTCTATGAACACTAACCGGGGCAATCCCCTTTTCTATAAGGTTTACCACCCATGCTCTTATCTGGTGTGATGTAATTTCTCCGGGAGTGGTTGGCATCTCATTTTCTGAGAGCCAAGAAAAAAACTGATCCAGGTCGTTTTGATATGACCGGATAGTATGCGGTGAATACCGCTTTTCGATTTTCAAATGTTCCAGGAATGATTCCTTATGACCCATGAAGGAACCCTGTCTGTTATGATTAAAAAACACCGATACAGCCGGCGGATTACTCTTCGCTCTCCTGCATCTTCTGAACGTATCTAGCCTTCTTGATTTCTTCCCTCCGGCGAACTGAAGGCTTAATAAATGCCTGACGTGAGCGTAATTCACGGATTACTCCCGTCTTCTCAAATTTCCTCTTGAACTTTTTCAGAGCCCTTTCTATGTTCTCGCCTTCTTTTATTGGTACTATTATCATATTAATAATTCTGTTTTAAACGAGGCGCAAAGTTAGAAATAGAAATATTCTTTTCAAAACTTTTAAGGAGATAATTTATTCATATTGCTTATTTTTTTGATTTATAGTGATTTACAAAGGTTCTCTTTAAATACAAGTATTTATTAAAGATACGAAATATTCTGAGGAAATCAAAGCATAAGATGTTAAAAATTACTTAAAAATATCCTCTACTCCGTTTCTTTGTCCACAAACCCCCTTTCCCGTTTCCCCCAAGGGGGAAGGTCGGGAAGGGAGGAGGTTTTTTATTTCTCCCCAAACTCCAGATAGGGCCTTATTTTTCCTGCTTTTTCTTTTGCAATCAACTTATTATCAATCATCTCATCCATATTTTTAATGCTTCCCTGCAACTTCCTGTACTTTAGGATGGCGTTCACTTCATAGCTCTCAAAATACGGTAATCGTATGAGCCCCTTGTATTCAGCACTATTTATATTAATCTTTATGACAGCTGTTGAATCTGCATAGACTCTTGATGAAATGATGTTATAAACCTCTTCTGAAAGTCCATATACTTCCCTGAGCTGGTCCACAGAAGCAAATCCGCCCAGCAGTTTTCTGAATTTTATTATCCTTACCGACAGAACAGGCCCAATCCCCGGAAGGGCTTCCAGTGATGCTGAATCACAGGTATTTATTTCCAGCAGTGGTCTTTGCAGGTTTGTCCTGTTGTTCTTCATATACGATCCGGAGCCACTTTCTTTTTCTTCATTGAAAGAGGTAACAATCATATCACCTTTTTCAACAGGGATCTCCTCCACCGTGATGTTGCGTTCGGGAATAATGAACCGGAATCCGGCAACAAAAAGTATCAGGATAAGGAGTAAAAAAGTCGATCGGCGTTCCCGCCTGGTAAAACCGAACCAGTTTAAAACCGGTTTAAATGAAAATTTTTTCATAAAATATGCAGTGAGACATCTGCAATTTACGAATTCCCTGAAAATCCAGAAAATGTTCCGATGAATTTTTTATTATTCCCGGTGATCAGAAAGGATAACCTATGGCCACCACTACTGTAAAATCATTCCTGAAATTGTAGGGTCTGTTCATTATTATCCATTTTGATCCCTCGGTAAGCCATGGATCACGAAGCTTCATCCCCATATCTGCTCTCAGGAGTACAAAGTTGAGGTCGAACCTGAGACCGGCACCTGTGCCAACAGCTATATCGTTTACAAGATTGTTGAGGGTAAACTGAGCTCCGGGGCGGGAAGGATCATTATAATATGACCAAATATTTCCGGCATCTACAAAAAGAGCACCATTAAGTATCCAGAATAGTTTGAAACGATATTCAAAGTTGGCCTCCAGCTTTATATCTGCGGTCTGATTGAGAAATTTAGTATAATTTGGCACATATGAACCTGGTCCAAGAGTACGCACCTGCCAGGCCCTTATTCCATTTGCACCGCCACCATAATACTGTTTCTCAAAAGGAATCGCTTTTGAATTACCGTAAGGAATTCCTGCTCCTATAAAGCCCCGGCATACCAGGGAGCTGACATCATTGAGGATCATATTATACCTGACATCCATGTCAGCGCGTATGTACTGTGCAAATTGCTGACCAAGAATATTATAGCTCCCATCAGTTTTCTCTAATCCGGCAATATTCCCTATAAGTCCCAGCATATTCCCGGATGCTTCCGCATTGATCCTTATAAACCAGTAATCTCTTGATTTCTTTATCTTCTGGTTGTTGAAGATATAGGAATAATTACCACCCAGTATCATAACATCCCTGTAGCTGTATGCCAGGTATGATGAAGAATCAATTCGCGCAAAATAATCCGGATCTATCCTCAGCAGGTTAACAAGGTTAAGTTGCACCGGGTTAACAATATGTGTTGTATAATGCTTGCCATTCCAGTTATACCCGAATGTAACATTGGCTATGGTTCTGGTATAGAATGGCATATTTTGATAATTATATGCGGCAAGTAGTGTGGTTGTCGGATTATAAGTTTTAATAAAACTTTCTTTCTGAAGGAATGGAAAAAGGAATTTAGGGAACCTGAGGCTTGTCTCAATGCCGTATTCCTGGAGACTGCGCAATGTGTCCTTTTGAGAAAGAGCTTCATATGCGCCTTTTAGCTTCAGGTTAAACAATTCTGCCCCGCGAAAGAGATTTTTGTGCTGATAGATAAGGTTCAATGCACCACCGAGGTTGCCGGCTGAATTGGTTCCTTCAAGCTCTATTTTGCCAGATTGCTGGCTGAGAAGTGTAAGCTGAACTGTACAATCGAGCTGAAGTTCCTTATTCGTCTGAACTCCAGGTTCAAGAATCTCATTATAGAAGATATTAACCAGGCGGAATGTCTTTAATGACAGCAGGTGTGATTGAGACTGTTCTGTATTTGTCACATTGAACAGCGATCCTGGCTTTAAATAGAGTGACTGTAGAATAAGATCGTGTTTTATTCCTGGGTTTCTGTTTGACGTGATAAAATAATATCCCTTGTAATATGTAGTATCAAGGTTTTTAATATAGGTATCACCTCTCTCAAGTGCCTCTTTAGGAACAAATTCGGGATAAATGAAGATATTCCTTATCCTGTACATGGGATGAGGAGCTACTGTAATCCTGTTATTCTCATCGATTATCTGATAATTACTGACTACATAATATATGTCGACCCTCCTGTTTCCAACTGTACTGTCGACTCTGAAAGAAATATGATCGCCTGAAAAACCATAGAAACCATGGTCCTTGATAAATCGTTCAAAACGCGATCGTTCAGCCTGAAGAACATCCATATCATAAGGTTTACCTCTTTCGATCATACAGTCAACCGAGTCGAAATAGAAAAGAGTCTCTATTGTTGTATCAGCAATTTCATAATAGATGTTCCGGATAGTATATGGCGACTCAAGGTCAACATTATAAAAAACCTCCGACTTCCTGTTCGCAGTCTGAACTGTTTCCATCACCTCACTGTCGAAATAACCCTTTGATGATAAATATGATTTTATGTTTTCAGTGGATTTAGAGGTAGCATACTCATTAAAAATGACCGGTTCCTCTCCAATCTCTCTCAACCATCCATGCGGCCATTTATCCTTGTTGATATTTGACATATTATATAATCCGAGATGAAACTTTGCTCCGAAGATCTTTTTGTTGGGTTTCTGCTTCAGATAGGGTGTCAGTTCCGATTTTTTTATGCCTTCTTTATTAATAATAACATGGTTTTTATCGAGAAGGGAATCTTCCCGAGGCACATATTTTGTTGGATTACATGATGTTATTATAAGAACTGCAAGAAAAAAAATGAAAGGATATCCCTTATAATAAACATTTTTATTTGAGATATTTTTTTCCAAATTTTGTGATAAAAAATTACACAAATATATCAATAATAATAATTAATATTCAGGATAAAACATCCTTATTATGGTTAGTAGAAACAAGATGAATTTTATCGTTTCCCTTCAGAAGAAAAAAGCAAGGGAAGAAGAAAAGCTCTTTATTATAGAAGGTGATAAGCTTGTAAAGGAATTCCTCGCAGCAAAGATGCCGGTAAAAATACTCGTTGCCAAGCCTGAATTCCTGAATTCACTTCCGCTGGTTCACAGGCAGAGTATTCCGGAAATAATTCCTGCAAGTTATGATGAACTGAAGAGAATGAGCACTCTTAAGACCCCTCATAATGCACTGGCTGTAATAGAGATGCCTGATGTCAGTATGGACCTGCCCACCCTCAATAATGAGCTTACAGTTGCACTCGATTGTATTCAGGACCCCGGGAACCTGGGAACAATAATAAGGGCTGCTGCATGGTTTGGTATAAGGAATATTTTCTGTTCGGAAGAGAGTGTCGATGTTTATAATCCCAAGGTAATACAGTCAAGTATGGGTGCGATCCTTCACGTTAATGTGTTTTATACTGATATCCGCAAACCTCTTGAATCAGCCAGAAGCAATGGGATTAAGATCTACGGAACTGTTATGAAAGGGAAATCAATCTATTCAAGCAGATTATCCGGCACAGGAATTATCCTTTTTGGAAATGAATCGAAAGGTATCAGTGATGATCTTCTTCCCTTCATCACCGACAGAATTATGAT
>CAZKWD010000045.1:0-4256 GCA_964556175.1 uncultured Rikenellaceae bacterium | reverse complement strand
GCCATGTCATTCAAAATGAAATGCAACTATCCATATCTGCGATCTCATCTTTTCTATTGCATTGCGGAACTGGAGATGACCGGGCGCTGCATCGTCAATAAGGACATTTCGGAGTCCGTTCGACATTTTTATCTCTACTGAAAGCTTAAAATAGGGAAGGTAAAAATCGAGACCTGCACCTGTTTCAAAATAGAGGTCTGACCTTTTAAGCCTTAAATAAACCGGACGCTCCTCATCAAACTCCTTCTTGCCTGCAAGGTCATACCTGTAATTCAGTCCGCCGATAACATAAGGACGTACATTATTTAGTCTGTCTCCCTTATATTTAATCAATAAAGGAAACTCCATAAAGGATGATTCTATCCTTTGCTGCTGATTATAAATAACCTGGTCCTTATAATACCTTACATTTCTCTGGCCGAATGATACACCGGGGAGAAATCTGATATCAATATATCTTGAAGGATGGTAGTCGGTTACTATCTGTATGTTTATACCCGGATTAAGACGTGTGATTTCAGGATAGAGAGAGTCGGTTTCGAGGTATTCCTGGGATGGAGTGATATTGAAATCCATTGTATTGAAACCGATACTGAAGCCGAAATGAAGCTTCTTTTCATCATACCATGACCTGTTTATGGGCTTCGCCTTCTGTCCCCAAAGTATGCAGGGGATAAGAAGGAAAATGAATGACATTAATATAATGAGTGTCCTCTTATTCAAGCTTCCAGATATATTGTTCCGGTATTGCAAGATAATAAACTGGTTTAAATTATAATTATTGCGTTTCTGTTTTGATGCCGGTATATATAGAAGCAACACCACCTGTCAATTTTTTCCGGCTGATATCTGAGAAGCCCGCACTTTCAATTAATTCAACAAACTGTTCACTATCAGGAAATTGCATTACTGATTCCGGAAGATATTTGTATGCTGTCCTGTTTTTTGAAAATATCCTTCCAATGACAGGGAGCAGCTTCTTAAAATAAAAATAATAAACCTGTTTAAAGGGGAAACGTTCTGGTTTTGAGAATTCCAGTACCATTATCATACCCCTGTTCTTCAAAACACGATTCATTTCCGTAAGCCCTTTCAGCGGGTTAGAGAAATTTCTTACTCCGAATGCAACCATTGCAATATCAAATGTATAATCGCTGTAAGGGATGTTTTCAGAATCACCCGGGATAAGTTCTATCCTGCCTGAAAGACCTCTTTTCATGATTTTTACCCTGCCCTCTTCAAGCATCTTTTCGGAGATATCTATACCTGTTACATGAAAAGGATCGAGTTTCATGGCAGCAATTGCCAGGTCGCCTGTCCCGGTTGCGACATCAAGCAATTTCGGATTTTTATTCCTGCCCGAAATTATCCTGACAGCTTTAGCCCTCCAGAGCCTGTCGATGCCAAATGACAACAGATGATTCAGAAAATCGTACCTGCCTGCAATGTTGTCAAACATTGAACCGATAGCACCTTTATTACCAGGTTTTGAAATATCTCCCCTGTTGTCCATAAGCTGAAATAATGCGCAAAGATAAACTAAAAAATAACAGACATTATAACAGAAAATCACAAGAAGAAAAGGGCCCGCAAGGTCGATAAAAATTTATTCCTATTTTTACAGAAATTCTATAAAGAAAAAACAGATGGAAAAAATAATTATGATAACCGGAGCAACAGCCGGTTTTGGCTGGGCTACAGCAATGAAATTCGCTAAGAACGGATATAATATAATAATTACGGGCAGGAGAAAAGAGCGTCTTGATGAACTCGAAAAGAAATTAATCACATCTGGCAATATTAAGGTACTGCCGCTGAATTTTGATGTAAGGAACAATGATGAGGTAAAATCAGTTATCGGGAATCTGCCGGAAGAATGGAAAGACATTGATATCCTTGTTAATAATGCAGGCCTCGCTGTCGGGCTGGATCCTCTTCATAAAGGTGATACCGATGACTGGAACAGGATGGTCGATACAAATATCAAAGGCTTGTTATATGTAACAAGAGCAGTCGCTCCTTTAATGGTAGAACGCGGTAAAGGACATATTTTCAACATTGGGTCGATAGCAGGCAAGGGAGTGTATGAAGGGGGCAATGTATATTGTGCCACAAAGGCAGCTGTGGATTCTCTCACAAGATCCATGAGAATTGATATGCTGAAGCACAATATCAGGGTAACACAGATTGCTCCCGGCATGGCAGACACTGAATTCTCTATTGTCCGTTTCAAAGGTGATACTGAAAGAGCTGAAACGGTATATAAAGGTTTTGAAGCTCTTACCGGTGATGATATCGCAGATGCTATTTATTATTGTGCCACATTACCGGCTCATGTCTGTATTAACGATCTGGTCATCACCCCTACACAGAAGGCAGATGTCTGTTTTAATTACAGAAAATAGCAGTGAAGGGCGTTACATACTATGCCCCTGCTGGTTCATAAATCCCTGTTCTTTCAGTACTCCAAGCAGTATTTGTGAAAAATGAACATTGTCAGCCTTTGTATATCTGACATCGGTAAAAACCTGTGCCAGTGTTTCCTTATTGTTCTCCTTCACAAACTGTTTTGAATCGGCTCTTTTTTCCTTGTCAGAAAAATACCTTTCAATATCCCATGAAGAATAATCATGGTATGTTTCTTTGTGGATCACGGCTTCCAGCGGGAGCCTGTCAATCTGCTCAACCTTTTCGCCGGGCCACCCAAGGGTGATCGTGGTTACGGGGACAACACCCTCAGGCAGTTTCAGAACTTCTATGATCTTATGTGCCATATAGGTTGTGGTACCCAGATAACATATTCCCAAACCTTCAGCTTCAGCAGCTACACAGAAAGTCTGGGCAACAAGAAGTGCATCAATTGCAGCAGTAAAAAACGACAGGAAATTATCATACCCCGGTTCTGCATTCTTTTCACGGCACCACTTATTGAACCTGTTGAAATCGGCACAGAATGTCAGAACGACAGGGGCTTCTGTTACCATACTCTGGTTAAAATGAAGCGGAGCCAGTTCATCCTTTTTAGAGGGATCCCTGGTTATTATAACACTGTAAACCTGCATGTTACCTGTTGTCGATGCACGACAGGCTTTTTGGAGTAAATCATTAAGGAGCTTATCTTCAACAGGTTCTGAAGAATATTTACGGATTGTCCGCCGGTTCAGAAGTATATCAGAAACTCTATCCATCATTTTATTTCTTTGAATATCCTGCAAAGGAAACAATTTCTGACAGAACCAGCAGGCAGGTTGAGAAGGATTTTCTTATCTTAGTACAATTAAATAATATTATGAGCAGACAAGTTACATTATTTACAGGCCAGTGGGCAGATCTTCCTCTGGAGGAAGTGTGCGGGAAGGCCAAATCGTTTGGTTATGATGGTGTGGAACTTGCGTGTTGGGGTGATCATTTTGAAGTTAATAAAGCAAATGATGCCTATTGCAAAGCAAGGTTAAAACTGCTTGACAAATACGGGTTAAAGGTATTTGCGATATCCAGCCACCTTGTAGGACAGGCAGTTGCAGATCGGATTGATGAACGCCATAAGGGCATTCTCCCCGAATATGTTTGGGGAGACGGCAAGCCGGAAGGAGTCCGTAAACGTGCGGCTGCCAAACGACTTGGTGTTAAAGTTGTTAACTGCTTCACAGGAAGCCCTGTATGGCACCTTATTTATTCTTTTCCTCCGGTTCCTCCAGAGATGATAGAGGAAGGCTTCAGGGAATTCGCCAGATGCTGGAAACCGATTCTCGATGCCTATAAAAAGCTTGGTATACGGTTTGGCCTGGAGGTTCATCCTACCGAAATAGCTTTCGATATTGCATCAGCAAGGAAAGCATTGAAGGCTCTTAATAATCATCCTGCATTCGGATTCAATTACGATCCATCGCATTTGGGATACCAGGGTGTTGACTATGTGGGATTCATACACACTTTTGCCGACCGTATATTTCATGTCCATATGAAAGATGCAGGATGGTCAGATATCCCGACAGAAGCCGGCGTATTCGGCGGTCATACCGAATTCGGCACAAAGGGACGTTATTGGGATTTCAGAAGCCCCGGACGGGGAAATATAAATTTCGAAGAGATAATCAGGGCACTTAACCGGATCGGTTACATGGGGCCTCTGTCGGTAGAATGGGAAGATAGCGGCATGGATCGTGAGCATGGAGCAAGAGAGGCCTGTGAATTTGTAAAGGCTATTGACTTCCCTCCCTCCGAAATTGCCTTTGATGCTGCATTTGAAAAATAAT